>JBDTMM010000096.1:0-7882 GCA_039934275.1 Flavitalea sp.
TCTTCCGTTCGGTACGGTATTAAAAAACGTAAATCTTGATGACCTTAAAATGGATTTTGGGGTAACGATGTTGCAACCTGCCGATCAATATGCGAAAACGTCGAGGTGCGTAAAGTATGCGATACTATTTATTGGATTGACCTTTGGTTTATTTTTTATTATTGAATTAATGCAACGCAAACCATTTCACCCGGTGCAATATTCTCTTATAGGTATTGCGTTGGTTATTTTCTATTCATTATTGCTCTCTATTAGTGAATTTATTTTATTCGATGCGGCGTATCTCATTGCATCTTTGGCAACAATATTGTTGATTACCTGGTATGCAGCAAGTCATTTTCGCCAATGGAAAACGGCTGGTGTTTTTGGTGGAGTACTTACCATATTGTATGGATTTATATTTATACTGGTTCGTTTGGAAGATACTGCATTGCTTGTTGGAAGTATCGGCTTATTTATTGTATTGGGATTGGTGATGTATGCCAGCAGGAAAATAAATTGGTATGGTGCATCTAATGAAACTGTGGCTGTGATATAATGTGTAAGAGCAAATGAACATAATAATATGAATTACTTTGTAGGAGCGGATTCAGTTGTAAGAAAGATCTGGGGAAAAGCAGACACCCTGTTGCTGATTTTCGCAGGTGCTTCGGCTGAATTCGCTCTAAACAAAGCCGTTGACTGGTTGTTTTTT
Source organism: Flavitalea sp. (assembly GCA_039934275.1). Taxonomy (GTDB): domain Bacteria; phylum Bacteroidota; class Bacteroidia; order Chitinophagales; family Chitinophagaceae; genus Flavitalea. The sequence goes on from JBDTMM010000096.1 coordinate 695, forward strand.
ACGGGTCGCTTACCCGCCGACCCTATTGGCAGGTTGTTTTCAACGGTGGAGTATGCAAGAAAAATTATTTTTTCTCCGCTTGAAGAAGCAAATGCCGCGATCGATAAAATGAAAAATATTCATTCGGCAGTAGAGCATGCACGAGGAAGCGAAATCCCGGACTGGGCCTATCGGGATGTACTTTTTATGCTGATCTATTATTCTGTCAGTTCATTTGAGTTGCTGGAAAGAAAATTAACCGAAGCTGAGAAAGAAGAAAATCTGCAGGTATTTTTAAAAGTAGGAGAAAGGATGCGCATTGTGGATTTGCCCAAAAATTATGAGCAATGGATGAACCAATATTATTGCCAGCAGCAAAACGACCTGGCCAACGGATCTTTTACCAAAGAATTATTCAAACAATACCGTGTTCACCTTGGTGCCATCAGATATTATTTATTGGTCAGTTTGCAAAAGCAATTAGTGAGCAAAAAAGTGGCGCAACTATTGAATTTTAATTCCGTTTCAGTAATGCCCTGGTTATTGTCCGGATATAAAATTTTCCGCGCCATGAAAGCAGAATGGTTCATCAAGTCTCTCGTCCTTCCTTCGATCTATAAAGAACGCATTAAAAACCTAGACCTTATTGAACCTTAAAGGCCCGAAAGACAAAGCCTTTTTACTGATTAGAATAAATGCCATCCCTTCGGGGCAATCAAGCGATATTTCACTTAACTTTTCGGACCGGTTTATGGTAGCGCTTGTGTTCCCAAAACCTTCGTTGTTCTATGCTAAAGATTTTCAAAACCATCCTGATTTTATTTTTTGTTCCTTTTGTAATAACGGCACAGACCAATGTAATAGACTCGGGCTTCACTGAAACACCAGTTTTCCTGCACACAGAATCGGGTGTTATAGCAGGTACCCTGACACTGCCACATAAAACAGACAATATTCCCGTTGCCCTGATCATTGCAGGATCGGGGCCCACGGACCGCAACGGAAATAATTCGCTGATGATGAATAATAGCCTGCGCAAACTTGCCTATGCAATGGCCCAAAGTAATATTGCTTCTGTCCGTTACGATAAACGTGGGGTTCGTGAAAGTGCGAGGGCTGCAAAACAGGAATGGGACCTGCGGTTCGAAGATTATGTGGCGGACGCGGCGCAGTGGATTGAGATGCTTAAGCGTGATAAAAGATTTTCTAAAGTAATTGTTGTGGGGCATAGCGAAGGTTCGTTGATTGGCATGCTGGTGGCTGAACACGCCGATAAATTTGTTTCCATTGAAGGGGCAGGACGCTCTGCCGATAAAATAATCAGGGAGCAATTAAAGAGTCAGCCTTCTGGAATCCAGGAACTTTCGGCGCCCATTATGGATAGCCTTGTCCGCGGACTGACCGTAATCAACGTCGATCCATTATTGCATTCTTTATTCAGACCCAGCGTTCAGCCCTATTTAATTTCATGGTTCAAATATGATCCTGCGGTTGTGATAAAAAAATTAAGGATCCCGGTATTGATCATCCAGGGAACAAAGGATCTGCAGGTTTCTGTTACCGATGCGAATTTATTGGCTGCTGCAGATCCCTCAGCAAAACTTGTGGTGTTGAATAATATGAATCACATTTTTCGAATCATAAATGGTGACAGATCGGAAAATATGGCCAGTTATAATGATAGTGGGGGGCTCATTTCGTATGACATGATAAAAACGATTGTCGATTTTTCGGGCGATAGTGTATCGATGAGCCATAAAGAAACGAAGGATAAAAACCGCTAATCTTAAAAGTTGGGCTTAGCCTGACGGGGATCGAATAACAAATTCTTTATTGCGTAAATCACAATTCCGGCGGTTCCCTTTGCATCCATTTTTTCTTTTATTTTTTTTCGGTATTCTTCAACGGTACGTCCACTCATAAATAACATTTCCCCGATTTCATTATTTGTTTTGTCTTCACAGATCATCCGGATAATGGTCAATTCTTTTTCAGTAAAAACAATTTTTTTCAATGCCTTGCTTCCGAAGTTGCTGCTTCCAATAAGACGTGCAAGTTTTATGGTGGTACTTTTGCAATAGTAGGGAAGGTTTCGGTTTACTGAATCTATTGCTTCTACAATTTCCTGTTTGTTTGCATTTTTAATAAGGTAACCAGTTGCTCCGGCTTCTAGCATATCGATAATCATGTTGTCCTGATTAAACATGGAAAGTGCTATTACTCTTACCGATGGGAAATAGGTATGGATATATGCGGTAGCTGCGATACCATCCATAACGGGCATCATGATGTCCATCAAAATAATATCCGGAATAACAGTATCGCAAATTTGTATCACCTGTTGGCCGTTCGCTGCCTCATTTATTACATGGATGTGAGAATAGCTTTCAAGCAACGTTTTTAATCCATCCCTATAAACCTCGTGGTCGTCAGCGATGATAATATTAATCGGTATTTTCATCGTGGAAATTGTTTGGTATTTCAATTTTGTACACGGTTCCTTTTCCTGGTTCAGATTCGAGGAATACCTGTCCGCCAAGGATATCCACCCGGTGGATAATATTTTTCAATCCATGACCGGTGCTGGATTTCAACATTTCACTCATCACAAATCCATGGCCATCGTCACTTACTTTGATAAGTAAATTTTTGCCTTCCTGTTTTAGTATAACGTCGATTTTTTTCGCCTCGGCGTGTTTTAGTGAATTGTGAATGATTTCCTGCATCAGCCGGTATATGTGCACTTCGGCCTGCGCGGGAATATCTGGTTCATCGAATTGATAACTGATCTCCACATTTGCGCGTTCGCCCTGGTCTGCCAGGAACTCTTCAATGGCAATTACAAGTCCTTTTCTGAGCAGCACCTGCGGCATCAGGTGATTGCAGATCTCGCGGATACGTTCGAGTATTTTATCAAGATGAGCACCGGCCTTTTCAATAACGGTAACATCTCGCGGATCGATGGTGTTGAGAGAGGACACCTGGAATTTTACAACAGCTAACAGAGGACCGAGCTCATCGTGAAGGTCGGCCACTATTCGTTTTCGTTCGTTTTCCAGCGTGGTCATTTCCACCAGCAGCGATGCTTTTTCAAGTGCGAGGTGACGGCGCTGACTCTTTAATATGGTAAAGAGAAAATAAACGAGAATAATTCCTAATACGCCTGCTGCAATCAGGATGGCAGTAAAAATTTTTGCTTCGCGTGGGTCCATGTGCTGAGGGAGTACAGCAAATTAGGACAATCCTTTGTAATCGGGTTACACAATCTATATCCTGTTTACAAAATTTGACCTAAACAAAATACCGTAGTTCTACGGGAATATTACAGGGTATCCACGCATAATTTAGATTCGGGTTTTAGATATTTTTAAATTCAAGTATCATTAATCATTGCCTTATCACCAAAGGGAGTAGTTCTACTACTCCTTTTTGGTTGGCAGGAAATGCCGATATTGGAAGCTGGTCATCCGCCAAAGCCGCTGTTTATAGTGAGTGCTACTTTTTCGGTATGAATAACGCTGCCAATCCAAAGCCCAAATAACCAAGCCCCTTTTCAATCAAAACGATTCGGACGAAGGTTGCATTAAAAACGATTCCCGTATTATCTAAACCGAAGACTTTAAGACCAATTGGTGTATTGCGTATGTAATGTTTACGGCTTTGGTGCGTGGATTAATTTTTGTAATCAATATAATAAATTGATACTTCCGCTTGTAATATGGAACATTGTTAGTTCTGGAATTTTATCTCTTACAGCATTGCTGATTGCATAATCGATTGTTTCCCTGATGATCAGCCATTTCCCTTAAACCGACTTTATGCAAAAGGTATGTGGGTTAAATCAGGCTCATCATAGGAAACTTTTTTCACCCTAAGTTTTAGAGGGAATCAAATTTGAGAGATAACCGATGTTGGTTATATTTGCAGCCCCTGATACAAATGCCCAGGTGGCGAAATTGGTAGACGCACTGTGTTCAGGTCGCAGCGTTCGCAAGGATGTGATGGTTCGAATCCATTCCTGGGCACTAAATAATAAGCTGATAATCAATAGATTGTCGGCTTTTTTATTTTATATGACATTTTCCTGAAATCTCGATTTGTACCCCTTTTTTAAACTTTTGGGTACAGAATGGGTACAAAAACAAGAGCAGTAAAGGGTACTGTATCACTACAAGAACTACCTCTTACCAGACGATTTAAGTACAGGTATCAACGACAGACTTATTACCTAACCCTTCCACGAATCAGGTTTCCTTTAGAGCTTTTGACCTTCTCCCTATAACTCGGACGGCGTAAAATCCGAAAATTCATTTGTAGCTGAAAGCAGGATTAGTAGTGAAACGATTCCGGTGATAAACAAGACTGGGAAAGGTATTTGTCGGAAAAATCAAGGAGAAGGGAAGTTTTAAGTCATGAACTGATATTTATCATAAATTGTATGAGTTTAACACTATTTCTTTACAGATATTAAACCATTTCAGGTTTATTCTGAATACTTTGTGCTTGTAAAAAATGAAAAAATTCCTCACATCCATATTGGCGGTGTTGTATATAGTCACTTCTTCGGGTGCTACTGTACATATGCATTATTGCATGGGCAAACTGGCTGATTTGGGTTTGAGAGAAAGCAAATCAAAAAACTGCCCAAAATGCGGCATGGAGAAATCAGATAAAGGTTGCTGTAAGGACGAACACAAGTTTTTAAAGGATGATTCGGCACAGAAGCTAGCAGAAAATAACCTTCAAATGTTGTTGTTGTCTTCAGTTGCTATTCCGGCTTCATTTACTGAATTGCCCGCTACAGATATTCCATCTGTACCAGAAGAAAACCCTGTGAGCCATGCACCACCACGAACCCATGGTATAGCGATTTATATTTTCAAGCGTTCCTTCCTGATTTAGAAATTATTCCTTTTTATTCCAGGCAATTACTGTTGCTTGGCTATTGGCATTACGGATGCCAACAATATTTCATATTTAAATAAAAAAAATTATATGAAAGTGATTAAAACACTGATGATGGGAGTGTTAGCCATATTTGCTTTGGCAATTGTTTCCTGCAATAGTAATAAGCAGTCAGCTAAAGAAGATCACAGCACTGAGAATCACGATTCAACTATGCCCGTGCAGGACAATAAAATGATAGATGAAAATATTAAAATGGTATCAGCTACTTTCCCGATAGTGGATGCCAGCGTTTCTACTTACATGAAATCAATGCTGCAAAATTACCTCGGCATAAAGAACGCATTAATTGACGGTAATTCCGATATGGCAGCTACTTCATCTGCGGCTATGTTCGGCGCCATGAAAGGCTTTGATAAATCCCTGCTAACCTCCGACCAGAAAAAAGTATATGATACTATTGAAAGCGATCTTAGAGAAAATGCAGAACACATTTCTAAAAGTAAAATCGATCACCAGCGGGAACATTTTGCCACGATGAGTAAGAATATGTATGATATAGTAAAGGCTTTTGGTGCAGGTATGACTTTGTACCACGACTATTGTCCCATGTTTAAAGATGGCTCGATTTGGTTGAGTGAATCAAAAGACATCCGCAATCCTTATTATGGTAAAAAGATGATGACCTGTGGTTCTATTGAAGAAATGTTTAAATAAATAACTGGGCACATGCGAGAGGCAATGGGCACTAAGTTGCTGATTGCACGTTGCAAATTGCTAATTAAAAAAAAGGTATGATTTCTAAAATTATTTCCTGGTCATTAAAAAACCGCTACATCGTATTGTTTCTGGCAGCAGCGCTCCTTACGTGGGGTATTTTCAATATTCAGAAAAATCCTATTGATGCCATACCCGACCTGAGCGAAAACCAGGTGATTGTTTTTACAGAATGGATGGGCCGTGGTCCTCAGATCATGGAAGACCAGGTTACCTATCCCCTGGTTAGCAACCTGCAGGGTATTCCCAAAGTGAAAAACATCAGGGGCACATCCATGTTCGGGATGAGTTTTGTGTATGTGATTTTTGAAGATGATGTGGATGTGTACTGGGCAAGAACAAGGGTATTGGAACGCTTAAATTATGCGCAGCGTTTACTACCAAATGGAGTAACGCCCACCCTGGGGCCTGATGGAACAGGAGTAGGGCATGTATTCTGGTACACACTTGATACAAAAAATCTCGACCTCGGTGAACAAAGGGCTTTACAGGATTGGTATGTAAAACTGGCATTGCAAACTGTTCAAGGCGTTGCTGAAGTAGCTTCTTTTGGTGGTTTTGAAAAGCAATACCAGTTAGTAATTGACCCTGTGAAACTGCAATTCTATAACGTCTCGCTGATGGACGTAATGACTAAAGTAAAAGCCAGCAACAATGATGTTGGAGGCCGCAAATTTGAAATGAGCGATATGGCTTATATCATCCGGGGTTTGGGATACATTAAAAACAAAGATGACATTGAAAGTATAGCTGTAGGAAATTACAATGGCATTCCGGTAAGGGTGAAGGATATTGGTGCCGTACAAATGGGAGGTGATTTAAGACTGGGCATTTTTGATGAGAATGGTGAAGGCGAGGTAGTGGGTGGTATTGTGGTGATGCGTTACGGCGAAAATGCAGATAATGTAATTGCTGCAGTAAAAGAAAAAATGAAAGATGTACAAAAAGGATTGCCTGAGGGAGTAACCTTCAAGACCGCTTACGATCGCAGCGAATTAATTGAAGCAGCGATTGGCAACATCAAAGTAAAGTTGTTTGAAGAGATGACAATTGTGGCGCTAATTGTTTTCATTTTTTTATTTCACTGGCGGAGTGCTTTAAGTATCATCATCCAGATTCCTATCACCATTGCGATAAGTTTTATACTCCTAAATCTTTTAGGTATTTCATCCAACATTATGTCGCTAACAGGTATTGCGTTGGCAATTGGAGTAATAGTTGATAATGGAATTATCATGAGTGAGAATTCCTATCGTCATTTATCAGATTGGCAAAACGAACACAACCCTAAAGCGTAAACAATGAAAAAACTATTTAATAAACTTAGAGGCAAAAATGATTATTACCACATACCTGAGTTGGAGAGGATGCAGTTGATTGAAAAAGCCTGCGTCCAGGTGTCAAGAGGCGTGTTCTTTTCAACTATCATCATCATTGCTTCTTTTTTGCCGGTGTTTTTATTAACCGGGCAGGAAGGAAAATTGTTTCATCCATTGGCATTTACCAAATCATTTATCATGCTTGTTG
>JBDTMM010000097.1:0-7871 GCA_039934275.1 Flavitalea sp.
ATAAATTATTCTCACACCTTTGTTATGGATCTCTGATTAGTCTTTAATTTTGTTGGTTAATCAGAGATCCCTGAAGGGGCCTTGTCTTAAAATCAATATCAAATGGATTGGAAGGTGTTAAATGAGGACCAACAGGTAAAAGACATAATAGAAAAATCAAAGTACCGGCCCCAGGTAATATTCAAACATAGCACCCGCTGTTCCATCAGTTCAGTGGCAAAGAACCGGCTCGACAAAGCCAATGCCCCTACAGACATCGATTTCTACTACCTTGATCTCATTAGATTCAGAAGTCTGTCGCAGCAAATCTCGGAGCGGTTTAAGGTGCACCACGAATCCCCCCAAATATTAATCATTAGAGATGGCGAATGCGTGTATGAGGAAAGTCACATGGGAATTACCATGCAAGACATACTTCTTAACACTAGCTTTTAATCTTTCCGCTTATAATAATTGAGCGTTGGAATAATATTATCTGTTTCTTCAGAGAAGGTATAGAACCCTTTATTGTCTGCACTAAAGCAAACCCCTTCACCCTGCGCTTCTAATTGGTAATCCAGTGTAGTGAAGTCTGTTTTTAATGCATCTTCGATACTTCCTGTTTTTGGTTTTGTATAATAATGTAATGTGGGATATGTTTTCACAATAATTTCTGTACCATCATCAGAAAGCGCCGCACTTACCACGCCGTTGTAAGGAAGATCCATAATATATTCAGCAGTATTTGTGCTGGTTGAGCTTTGGGGATAGGCCAGTTTATACACTTTTGATTTATCGTCTCTTTTTGTAATGATGTAAATATCTTTTGTATTTCCATCGACCATAAATGCTTCACTGTCGTGCGAACCATCGGGATATTCAAAAACGATTTTATCATAATCACTTACCGTTGTAGCCGACATTAAAGGTTCTTCAAAACGATAATAAGTGTAATTATCATGCTCCTCATCATTGTCACCGGTGTCACCTATATATAAATAATTCTTGGTGTCGTCGGGGCCTTTTGCAAGCACCACATCTTCCCAGTCGCGGTTCACCGCATTTTCAAGCGAAATCGTTTTAGTTACTTCTCCATCGTGGCCAACGAGCCACAGTCGCGCAGGATTGCCACTGTCTTCTTCTATCCAAACAAAACCTGGATTCTTTTTGCTGTCTGCAATTCCTGATCCTTCATGTATGTCTGCCTGGCTAAGATTAATTTCCTGTGGAGTTTTTTCAAATCCTTTGTGTACCGCAACAAGTGTGTCGGGTTTTGTAGGAGTGCCGGGACCCGCTGTTCCGGATTTCTGGCAGCCCGTTTCTATAAACAGAAACAATAGCAGTGATAATTTAAATGCTGTTTTCATAAGGCTTTTTTTGTTGAATTTTATTTAGGATAATAAGCGACAACGTTAACCAGATCAAACCAAAAAAATAACCCGCCAGCACATCACTACCAAAATGAACCCTCAGGTAAACCCTGCTGAATCCAATAGTCACAATCATTGCTGCGAATAACACTATCAGCAGCCACTTCAATACAGGTTCTTTTACCTCCGCAGAAACAAAATATATCAGCAAGCCGTAAAACGTAACTGACGACATTGCATGGCCACTCGGAAAGCTAAAACCCAGGGCAGTATCATGCACCGGATGCATTGGTCTTACCCTGTGAAAATACAATTTCAATCCCGACATTACAAGATAACTGCTGATAGAAATGGAAAGTAATTTAATACATGACCACCTGTCTTTTTTGATAAACAGTAGGTACGAAGCAAAGATTATATTAGCAGGAATAAGGAAGGAATGGGAGGCAAAAAAGGAGAAAAACACCATTACAGAGGTATTGCCGTTGTTGGAAAAGGCATTGAAATATTCAAATAAATAAGCGTCAAATCGCTGCAGCAGATGTTTTAATCCTTCGATCATAATACCAGTAATAAAAAAAGCTCCTTGGGAGCTTTTTCAAATTTATAATTTATTAATCCTGATTATTAGAAAGCATTCTTATTTCCTTTGAAAGTATTGTACACTGTAAGGAACATAACCCTTACATCGAGCCAGATGCTCCAATTTTCCATGTACCAGATATCATGTTCCACCCTATGCTGCATTTGCATGATGGTTTTGGTTTCACCCCTGAAACCGTTCACCTGCGCCCAACCTGTAATACCAGGGGTAAGGAACTGTCGGATCATATACTGACCGATTACCTTTGAATAATCTTCAGTATGTTTCAGCATATGTGGTCTTGGGCCTACAATACTCATTTCTCCTTTCAGCACATTGATGAACTGCGGAAACTCATCGAGGTTTGTTCGTCGCATGATCTTGCCGATGCGGGTGAGCCTTGAGTCATCCTTAGTGGCCTGCTTGCTGTTGGCATCTTTGTTCACTTTCATGCTCCTGAACTTGTAACATCTGAATGAAAGATTGTCCCTTCCGCTTCTCTCCTGCACGAAGAAGATAGATCCGCGTGATTCAAGCAATATCAGCAGCCCAAGTAATGGAACCAGCCATGATAATATAAAGATGATCACCACTAAACTTACGCCCACATCGAACAGCCTTTTCTTGATTCGGTTGCTTACATCATTGAGGGGTTCAGTACGTATGGATAGTACGGGCATATCTTTGAGGTAATCGATATAAACAGGTCGTTTTATAAAGAAGGAGAGATCTGGTATAATACGAAAGCGTATGCACTCCTGGTCGGCCTGCATCATAAGTTCATAAATATCCGTGTCCTGTTCAGGGCCGATGGTGGAATAAATTTCATTTACCTGGTATTGTTTCGAAATATTCATCACCCCGCTGATATTACTTACAATGGGATAATTAGATAGTTCGTGTACATTTTTTTGGTCCTCGCAAAACCCAATGATCTCCGTATTCATTCCTTCTTCTTCCAGATAATGAACCAGTTTTTTTGCAACGTCATTGTAACCAATGATCACCACTTTCCTAACAAGGTATTCCTGGTGTCTGAAATAATGACGTATCATAAGATAAATAAATCTGTTCACGAGCAGCATAATACCCATGCTGGATAAGGTAACGGAGATGAATAAACGCGAAAGCTGGTACTGCTGAAAGAAATAGAGATAAAGCATTACTATACCCAGCCAGCCGAAATAGATCCGCGTGCTCCTTCTTGCAAACAACTCGAAGGAGTTGATGTATTTTTCGTTATACATATTACCCACCCAGCACATCAGCATCCACGCCAGGTTTAGGAACAGCCAAAACCTCGCATACACAATAAAGTGCGATGGGGGAATGTAATCGCTCAACCACAATTGCGACACAAGCACAATCAGGTTAAGGGTAATCAGGTCAAGACCTGCCAGCACAAGCTGTAAAAAACGTATAAATCTGTAATTCATAATAAAGCTGTTAAACTTGAACCACTGCGCTGCCCGCATACAATGCAATCAACTTCGACACAATCCTTGGTGAGGTTTTACCATCCCATAAAGGCGGCACTCCGCCCTTTTTCCATTTACCCTGCTGTAATGATTTGAGATAAGGAGCAAGGCGCGAGGGATCGGTACCCACTAGTTCATTGGAGCCCGTGGTTACCGTTTCCGGACGTTCGGTAGAATCCCTTAAAGTCATACATGGTACTTTTAATACCGTCGTTTCTTCGGTGATGCCACCGGAATCAGTAATCACCGCCTTCGCATTTTTTACCGTATAAATAAATTCGAGGTAACCCATTGGTTCTACCTGCAACAACCTGCTATTTTCATATTTTATTAATTCCAGTTTTTGTCTCGTTCTTGGGTGCACGGGAAACACAATGGGTGAATGTCCCGTTCCTTCCAAAATGGCGTCCAGCAGCGCTTTCAGCTTATGAGGGTCATCCACGTTTGCCGGCCTGTGCAGCGTTACCAAAAAGTAATCATTTGTTTTAAGCGCAAATTTTTTCCAGATATCGGGTTGCACTAAACGATTGAGGTTATTATACAACGTATCGATCATGGTATTTCCTACAAAGTGTATCCTGCTTTCATCCACACCCGATTTTCTCAGTTGCTGGTTGGCTACTTCGCTCGTAGTGAAAAAATGATCGCATATAGAATCGGTAACGATCCTGTTTATTTCTTCTGGCATGGTCATGTCTCCGGAACGAATACCCGCTTCCACATGAACAACCGGTATACATAATTTTTTTGCCACAATCGTGCAGGCCATTGTAGAAGTCACGTCTCCAACTACCAGCACCACATCGGGTCTGTTCATTTCCATTGCCTTTTCAAACCTTACCATAATGGCGGCAGTCTGTTCGGCCTGGGTGCCCCCTCCTGCTTCGAGGTTAACATCCGGTTCAGGTATCCCTAATTGTTCAAAAAAATCACCACTCATTTTTTTATCATAGTGCTGACCGGTATGAATCAGGCGGAAATCAACGTCTTCGTCCTTAGCGTGTGCCTCCTGTATTGCTTTAATAATGGGAGCAACCTTCATAAAATTCGGACGTGCGCCTGCGATAATGGCAACGATCATATTCGTGGATTTAGATGTAATAACATTTATAGAATTGAATAATCAGAGCATGATTATTAGCATTATTTTTTTACTGGCTCGTTCAACAGGTAGTGCGTTAAACCATAAAATATCCACGCCTGCGACCAGCGCATATAAGATATTTTATTAGTGAGGTATTTTCTTTTCTGAAAATAAAAATAGCCTTGGGGAGACTGCATATGTTTGATGGTCCACTCGAGTACCCTGTTGGCGAGTTCCCGGTTCTTTTCAAATATTCCTGCCTTACTAAGGGTTACGAATAATTGCGAAGGCGCGTGAATGTCTATCGGGTACAAGGAATTACTGTAGTAAGCAGAACGCCCTTCTTTATCAAAAAAAGTTTCGAGGTAATACTTCATTCCTTTTTCAATATGACTGTCAAAAGAATGATCACCCGAAAATTTGGCATAATCGATGATACACTCAAGATTAAATCCGGTATGAAAATTATCTATCCACTGGTGAAACGGCAGTGTGCTGTAATACCACGAACCGTTGGCATTTTGAAAGTCGCAACAATACGTTACCGCTTTTTTAGCGGTTTCGATTAATTCAGGATCTTTTGTATAAGTATAAACTCTGCTCAGCAATCTTGCTCCCAACAAAGAAGCATTGAATACCGAGGTATTATCTTCGGGAGAATAAGAGAATACAAAATTGCCATTTGGCAGAATGGTCCTGTTTAGATCTTTTAATATAAAATCTTTTGCAGAAATTCCTGCATCCAGATAAAGTTTGTTTTGTGTGATCTCGTATGCATCGATCAGTGCATTGGCCACAAAGGTGGTGGCCACTACTGTAGGGGTATATTTTGGCTGATAGAATGCCTTAGCTTCCCATGGAAAATTATATCCCCAGCAATTACCGGAATATCCAGTCGATTTGGACTCTATCAGTTTTGTTGCGAATAAATTGATATGATCGATGTGTTTTTCAAACCCTTCAATCTTTGCAAGGTTCACAAAACCGGAAAGAAATAATGCGAGCCCCTTCGGGTTGTATTCTTTTTTTATCCCAACTATCGGACGCATATTCACCGGCAGCCTTTTAAACAACTGTATCCATGCCAACCGCGCCAGCCTTGATTTAGGAAGGATAGGCATACTCTGGAACAGCTTGCTGTTCAATCCATCGTATGGGTCATACCCTTTAAATTCCTCTTTCTCACAATAGGTAATGAGTTTATTTAAACTGTCAATAGCCAATTTGTTCATTTTTAATTTCGCCGGTTATACCGCCCCATTTACTGGAATAGTGGTATTGACAGGTATTTTGGAAACAACCAGTTTATATTTCCCTGCCTTTGTTTTTATAATGTCTTTTTCTTCTATCCTTTTAAAATTAATAAGCAAGCCATTATTCAACCTGTTCCTCAATTTAGATTCGAGAAGCTGCTGATCTGCCGCTCCAAAATTGTCACTGGTAACAAGATTAACCGTAATCGCTGCGGCATTTTCCTGGATGATCTGCGCATAGGTGAGATGGTTGATCCCCTGGAACGCAACACCCAACCTTCCCACCTTTGTTCCATCCTCTAAAAGCACTACATCATCTACCCTGCCCTCCAGTGAAGACACGGGGTTTGCCCTGCCGCATGCACACACTCCATCTTTCATCCTGAATACATCATCCACATAATATTTGATCAAGGGAAATGCCTTATTCAATAATGATGTAGTCACCACTCCTTTTTCAGAAAATTCATTGATGCTGTACAATGGCATTTCATGGTAATTGCCCTCTTCACACTGGCCAAGCGCCAAAGTACGTTCAGCATTGCCATACCAGTCATGCAATTTACCGTGCAACCCATTTTCTATTCCCTCCCTTTGAAAAGGATATAAGGTTTCTGAAGAAGTAAAAATCAATGGAAGTGTAATGTCTTCTCCCTCTTCCCGGAGTAAATTCACAAGCGTAAAAACCGAACTCGGAAAAGCAAAGATCCCTTTCGGTTTAAACTCTTTTAACAGGTTCGCGTATTTTTTAATATTTGGCTTCGATAATAAATAACTCGACAGGTATAGCGTATTTTCCGCCTTATTATAATACGATAGGGTTTTATTATCGAGCACACCACGCATCGACACTATGGGATCACCGGGATTAAGACCATAATACATCCTGTAAAACCAAACGTATGCGTTCTCTTTTAAAATTAATGAGGTAGACCGGTAAACTGTCAACGGCGAACCCGAAGTGCCACTCGTGTGGCCCTTCTTTAAAAAGGTAGTGGGTGTAGTGAGTAGTTGAAGTTCGTTTTTCTTAACGTCTGACTTATGAATCACCGGAAGTTTCGGATACACTTCTTCAAATGATCCATTCAGGTTGATGCCGCTATATAATTTCTTGTAAAACTTCGAATTCGTTGCTGCATACTGGATAAGTTTAAGTGCCTGCCTTTCTTTTATGTCAGCAAGCTCTTCGGGTTTTAAAATATCCGCTTCCTTTATTTTACCGATCTCGCGGTATAAAAGAATATTATGCCTGCTGTAAAAAGCAATGCGTTCTTTAATATTTTTTACAGCAGCATTATACATTTGTCAGTTGGCTATATAAAAGGTTCAGAGAAGCAAATACTGCTTTTGGTGTGTAATTTTTTGACAGCTCCAGCGAATTGTGCCCATATTGCCTCAGCAGGTTTTTATTTTCTATCACTTCATTTAAAATTTCCTCTAATGCAGGCCTGTCGCCGGCTTTGAACAACCACCCATTATATCCGGGTTTTACTATTTCAGGTATCCCTCCCACGTCTGTTGCAATAACAGGTTTACCATAGGCCATTGCTTCGAGAATAGAAATGGGAAGACCTTCGAAATACGAAGGTAAAATGTATGCATCGCAGGCGTTCAATAATGAAGATTTCTGTTCTCCATTTACCCATCCCGCATATTTTACTGAACCGTCAGAATGGTTATCGTGGATTACTTTTTCAAGTCTTTCCGTTTCGCCATTACCTGCAATAGTAACCGTAATAGTATTATTCAATTCAGTACCGCCGCTATTCAAAACATCCAGCAAATCGAATATTCCTTTTTTATCGGAGATAAGCCCCAGGAATAAAAGGTTTACGTGTCCATTTCGTTGAATTACAGGTAGCGAATCCGGTGCTGCTTCAATTACATTATTAACGATGGCGAGACGCTTGAGCTTAAAGGTAGAAGCGTAATAATTTCTCCATAACTCCGAAAGGCAGATGATCATGTCTGCCTTCGATATAATAAAGCGGATATAGGGTTTGATCTGTGACCGGTCGTAAAACTTTTCAAAGCCACCCCCATGCATATGAAGGATCACTTTTTTTCCAAAGAGTTTTCCGATCAGCAGCAAAATGGATTTGCGCATAAAACTTCCCCTGGAAG
>JBDTMM010000098.1:0-7847 GCA_039934275.1 Flavitalea sp.
TTTCCAAATCCCAGTTTTTCAACCGTTTGAACTTCTTTATTTTTTTCAAACATTACATTTTCGCCAACGATGCCGATATGCGCCACTTCATCTTCTACATATTGCGGAATATCATCGTCGCGGAGAAAATAAATTTCCATTGGAAAATTGTCCGCTTCGGTTTTCAGTTTATTTACTCCATTCTTTAAGTCTATGCCACAGTCTTTCAGCATACGGACACTGTCTTCGTACAATCGTCCTGATTTCTGAATGGCAATTTTAATTTTCTGCTCCATTAACTAAGTTTTATGATCGGCACGAAAAAAAGAGGGCTCACGTAAGTAAGCCCTCTGGATATTCTTTGATCTGCACAAACAACACCGGCCTACCTTTGAGGGGAAGAATGAAGATGGTGTATATGCAGCGTGTATTTCATGATTCCGCAAAAATAGTGGCTAATTGGGTTGCACAAAAATTTTTCTTAAAATTTAGGGTCTGTACAACCGGAAACAACCATTTATTGTCTACTGAATTAATACAACTATGGTCATAAAATGCACGATATTATTTTATTTACTCTCAGCATGTCTTGCTGTTTCCGCGCAGAAACTCGACAGCATCTATTTTAACTTATATACCGATAGTCTTAAGAGGGGCACCTACAATTACATAAATCTCGAAGGTCATTACAGCGATGGACGATATCTTCCGCTAGGGCCCAAAGAAGTGACATTTAGCTCAGATGCCGGAAAATTTGAGGGAAACAGTCTGTTTATCGATACTTCGTTTAAAAGTGAAAAGGTGACCGTTAAAGTGGTGGTCAATGGAAATGCGTTGATGTCGAAGGAAATAACCATCTACATAAAGAAGCTTGAAAATACGGAGCGGCTACCATCGATGGATGAAATTATGCACCCCCCCTCATCAGATCCGGGATCGTCAAAAAACAGGCGCCGCAGGTGAAGGGCCTAATTTTTTGTCATTGAAGCGCGCATCTTGGCCGCGTCATCGAGGAATTTTGCAAGGCCGATGTCGGTAAGCGGGTGTTTCAACAATCCGAGAATGGATTCGAGCGGGCAGGTACAAACGTCTGCACCGGCTTCAGCACATTTTACAATATGCAATGGGCTGCGGATTGATGCAGCAAGAATTTCGGTTTTGAATCCCTGGAGCTGGTAGATATGAGCGATTTGAGCGATAAGCTGAACGCCATCCCAGGAACTGTCATCTATACGGCCGATAAACGGCGAAACATAACCTGCGCCTGCCTTAGCGGCAAGAATGGCCTGTCCTGCAGAAAATACAAGAGTACAGTTGGTTTTGATGTTGTTGTCGGAAAACCACTTCAATGCTTTCACTCCATCTTTAACCATTGGTACTTTCACCACGATGTTAGGATGGATCGCTGCCAATTTTTTCCCCTCTTCCACAATTTCATTAAACGTAGTGGCGATCACTTCTGCGCTAACGTCACCATCCACTAATTCACAAATCTTTTTATAATGATCGATCACTCCAGCCTCACTTTTGATGCCTTCCTTTGCCATTAGCGACGGGTTTGTGGTAACCCCATCTAAAATTCCAAGGTCATTTGCTTCGGAAATCTGCGCAAGATTGGCTGTGTCAATAAAAAACTTCATGATCGTAAATTGAAAAAAATCGGCAGATTACTTACATCGCACCGCTACAACCGCCTACCCTTGCTACCTTCCGGTCCTGGTGGAGTTCAGCAGGAGCTGGTCGTGTAAGACCTGCCGACCGCAAAGGTAAGACAATTCGATACTCATTCATCAGAAGAAATAGAAAAAATTGTTGATGAAAATGCTAATTCTGAGGGAACTATTTTGGAACCATTTTTTTCTGGCTTTATTAAAAGGTTAAGTTTTACACCTCAAAATAATAATTCCATAAGTATGGTACCGGCGCTAATGGTAGAAAGCAAAGTGTTTAATAAACCTATGATTGAAATTATTTACGAGAAGTATTTACACAGCAGGAAATGAAATACCCAGAAATTGCTGCATAAAAAAAGGATTAATAAGATGCCGATTTAATTCATCTAATTAATCCCTAAATCATATTGGTTGTTACGTGGGTTGGTCTTCATAGTGAATATCTTCAATATGTTGTAAAATCCTATGCGTGTCTAGACCTATTGGTTTGTTAAAAATAGGACGAACGAGATATTTGACAAATAGAAAATATACCCATCTAAATGTGGAATTTACTGTTTTATGTTTCGGCTGTCATTTGCTGTTAGTAACCCTTCATCGCGCTTGTCTTCATATCAGCGGCGAGTTCTTTGCCGAGATATCTTTCTGCGAGATGGTGAATAAAATATACTGCGGGAGTAAATAAAATTGCGATCACAAATTTATAACTGTATGAGGTGAGTGCCCATGCAGTACACTGCCCTATGCTTACGCCGCGGAAAATATAAAACGCAATATAAGTCACCACAAAACTATCAATGAGCTGCGATACGAGTGTGCTGAGTGTTGCGCGCATCCAGATGCCCTTTTCCCCGGTCAGGTACTTTATTTTCCTGAAAATAAATGCATCCGCTATCTGCCCGATCAAAAATGCGGCGAGCGATCCTATGATGATGTTCATTCCCTGACCGAATATAGCCGAGAAGGCCGACTGCATATTCGGCACGCCATATTTGGCGTTTGAGGTCATCCACCAGGCGGTATCAGGAGATGCCTTGATGGCAACCCAAAAAACAATAAAGGCGAAAGAGATGAGCGCCGCGGCAAGTACCGAAAGAAATCGAACGCCTTTTACTCCATAATATTCATTGATGATATCTGTGAGTACAAATACCACAGGCCAGGGCAACACGCCAACAGAAAGACTAAATGAAAGGTGTTGTTCACCAAGCAGGGAGAAATCTGCACGTTGCATATGAAGCGTGTCTTCCAGCGAAAATATTTTCACGCCGATGACCTCTGCGATGATCGCGTTTGCTATAAAAAAACCTCCAAGAATTAGGAAAAGCCGCGTTGGCCTGTCGCGAATGATATTATGGATCATTTAATCAAAAGTATGACCTGCAAAACAAACAGAAGAAAGTTTGTGGTGAGCAACCAGGGGGGCACCCAGGTTAGGAGGGGTATACGCGCAATTGCTAAAACAATATAAACGATATTGACCAGCAGATTAACGAATAGGGCAAGCACATTACCCATGATCACGATTGTGCCTGGAACGAGTTCTTTAGGCACCGAAGGGAGGTAGTGCAACAGAAAAGTTAGCAGAAAACAGGTGTTGCAAACCAGGGCCACGCGGGAGAAAAATAAAAGTTTGGGCAATTTAAATTAATTTATCCTGTTTGGTCCAAAGTGACGGAATAGACCCCACAACAGTACTCACTGTAACAGCGGTTAATTCACTGGTAATGACAAATGATTTTCGTAAAATAATAGTTTAGATCTATTCATGAGAATTGGAATTTCAGACAGTTGTGGATTCAAGTAATCGTCTGTAAGCTGCTAAAAAAGGCTTTCTGCTAAAATGCGCAGTAGCATACATATAAGCGTTATGGCTTAATTGTTGAAGCAATGAATCATCTTTAAGAAGCAATTCAATTGCCTCAATTGACTTTGATACCACCATTTCTTCATTATCGGAAGGGTCGATTAATATCCCATTTTCAAGTTGAAAAATATGTGTTCTTATACCCGGAAGTGACGTTACCAGCGGAACACAACCATAGGCCATCCCCTCTTTAACCACCAGCGGAAATCCCTCAAATGCGGACGTTAAAATAACAATGTGTGCGTCACGGTAAAGTTGGTTCATCACCTCTTTGCTGCCAATTTCCTTGTGAACCAAATAAGTACTTTTCACCACATCCGATAATTCATTGGTCATTGAACCCGCAAAAACAAAAGATATTTCCTTGCGGCCCACAAAATGTTCAGCAATCTTATTCAGCAACCAGATCCTTTTCTGCGGTGTTCCTCTTCCGGCGTATAAAATCCGGAGAGCCGGCACCCGCGATTTAATAGTCTGCGTAGGAATATTAACCCCAAATTCTATGACCATTATCTTATCATTGAATAATGCGGGTGCATTGTATTGTTTATACTGATCTATAATATTATTCCGGGTAACTATATCAATAACAAGCCTATAATTAAGATATTTCCGGTTAGCAAGTCCGAAAAATTCCATTCCATTTTTTCCGAAAGAAAAATTGTGCAACAATTCGATCCTCGTAATTTTTTTGTTGAGGAACGGAAGCATATCATAGAAAAAAGTGCTATTTGCACTCAACACCTTTGCTTTGGAGTTCCGGTTAATAATAAAAGCAAAATAATGAATAGAGAAAAGCCGGAAAAATAAATAGTCGCACCATATGTGCACATCTTCACAATCCGTTAAGGGCTTAGAATAAAACTCATTTTTTAATTTATCATTTGGAGAAACCCGGGTAAAAAAAACTTTTTTACATATATCGGCTACACTGTCGAGAATATCCAAATGAACGCGTTGCGCACCACCAATCGCATAGCGGTCGAAAAAGAAAAATAATTTATATTTTTTTCTTCCGGAAAAAAATACAAATGGATAAATAAATAATAGACTAATAGGATAGGTAATAATAAGTAGTATCCTGAAGACTTTTATTTTGGTAAGGTTATGCATTCGGTTTCATTAAAAATGAAACAGTCCGTTCAAGAATATTTCCCCAATAAAAAAAATCGAAGAATGACAAAGGTATTTGCCTCTCAGAATGGCAGGCATTTATAATTTCGGCACTGAATAACTCCCATTCTCCAGCAGGAGTGATCACCAATTTATTGCCACATAATTCTTTAGGAATTCCCATTGCGCCCAACTTGGTTGAAACGACAGTACAATTCATTGCCAATGCTTCTATCGCTTTGGTTTTTATACCGCCGCCGGAAAGAATCGGATTCAGAAATACATCAGCAGCTTTAAAATAGATGGAAATATCATCAACAAAACCGGCATATATTATGTTCTTGTTTTTATAACCTTTTAATTGATTAAAGGAGTCGGGTAATCCCTTTCCACAGACTATAATTTTATATCTTAAATCATTCTTTTCAAGTAGGCATGGATTGATCTTATCAAGAATAATGCTCAACGCATCGAAATTGGTGGAATGATAAAGCGCGCCGTTAAACAGAAAAATCTTATTATTCTCATCAATAAAATGTTTTGCACAAACTATTTTTTTACTTTCTATTTTATCGGTCGGTGGTGCTGGTTGATCAATACCATAGGGGACGGCTAGCGTCTTTGATTGATTTATTTTCCAGGAGGTAAATGCATGGCACCTGTCATCCTCAGAAATAAAAAATACATCATCCGCATTTCGGTAAACCCATCCTTCGTACCATTTTAAACCTTTCCACCACCACCGCCCAATTGACATTGACCTCATGTATTCAATATTATGAGAATGCACGATCCATTTAACCGGTAAATTTTTAGTAAGCATCCAGGCGAGCCATCCAAAATAGGGATGTTCAATTAAAAAATGGGTGATTTTTTCTTCCTGAATTATCTTTTTAAACTTCCAAAATAAAAAAATATTAAAATATCTTACCCGGCTATTTGAAAGAGTGTTTAAAAGCGTATACCCTTTTGCAAGAGAAGGGTCATTGCTTTTAATGCTAACAGCTTTTAAATTAACAAGTTTGCACAAATATTCGTTGAACACGGCAATACCCTTCTCTCCTCCCAATTTTGCGGGTAAAACCTGGTATGGTATTAAACTCAATATTTTTAGATCCCTGCTATTCATTAACAGCTGACGTTTTTTGCACTAATACAAACAAGGATGTAGAGAGAAAAGGAATATTCGTTACGTTTTTTCTAAAAATATATTTGGTGATGATTTTTTTTAGTCTTCCTTCTTTTAAAACATCCATTGGCGCAGTAATATAACACTCATCTATAACAACGAACCCATGTTGCGTAAGCAAATTCTTAATCCGGGTCATTGTATAGATACGTGCATTTGCATACCGTTCATGAATTTTTGTCGGAAGCCATGAAAAGAAAGGCACCCTGTTCCAGGGAAGCAAAGGAAGATTAGCTCCATGAGTTTCAAATATCCACCATTTATTGGGAACGCTGATAGCAGCCATTGCCCCATGTTTTAGTATTTTATTATACTTTAATAGACTTTCTTCTTTCCTTAAATGTTCAATTACCTCAAAACTTATCAACCTGTCAAATTGCTCTGGTATTGCTTCCGCTTCAAGATCTATTTTTCTAAATTGACAATTATCAGCATGATTAATCTCTTTCTGGGTTTTAAATTCCTCCGAATAATCGAAAATATCAATTCCTAAAGTCGACTGAAACTGTTTTGAAATCCTTGTAATAGATGCTCCGGAGCCGCAACCTACTTCAATACAAGTTAAATTTCGCCCGAAAAATTGAGGATACATGCTTAGTATCTCAAGTCTGCGGTTTACAATTTTATCCTCATCCGCAGCTGGTTTTCCAAGATAATGTTTACCTGTAAAAAGGGCTTTATCAATCCTTGCACTATTGGCCATTCAAAATCATTTTCGTGAAACAGGAACTGCAATCACATAAATAAATGGTGCGACGGCCATAGATAAGGATCCACCTTGTGAAATTATCCTGTTCAGTAGCCTGCCTGCAAAGTTCATGAAATTATTTCTATAGTGGGTATCCCAGAAACCTGCTTCAAATCGGACTTCGTAACGGGTTTCATCGATAAATTGTCTGTACTGTTCAAAAGAAAGAAGGTCCTCCGCCCAAACACCATTTGCCGGATCGCAGGTATTAGATCTGAATTCCGAGGAATCGGGCTTAACTCCGGTCTTTCTAAAATCATCTATGGCATTCTCAAGATCGGATAAAGCCAGCCCTCGCGTGGATTTTGCAAGTGCCTTCACGCGTTCCGCACTCATTCCGGGAGACTGCCTCTGAATGAAAACCATTCTTTTACCCTGGTAAACCTTTTCCCATTTACGGTGCCAAAGTATATGCTTTAATACTGCAGCAGGGTTTTTAATATTTGCGGTTGTGGAAGAAAAAATGATTGAATTTGGTTGCTTACGAAATACACACGAATAAAAAACATCCAGTTTATAGATGTGTTCAACTACGTTCCTCGAAATAATGAGGTCGCATTTAATACCATTTTCATCCAATCGGTGTAGGCAGTCACCAATGTCGCCAACGATGTACTCATTAATCTGAATATTAATCGCATTTGCAATTGATTGTGCGCTCTTCTTCCAGTCTTCAAGGTGATCATTATATATTACTTTTTTGCACCCAATCAGCTTTGCGAGTAGATATAAGGTTCCTACTCCTGCGCCATAATCCATCAATATTATTTCCGAAGGTGTTTTACCACACATCGATATTGATCGGTAAAGCAAATGAGCACTTGTTTCAATAGAAAAGAACAGGCGCCTGGAATGGCTGGATTTATAATAATGAAGACAATGGTATGGCAGATCTAATTTATCTACATCCAATACTTTCAATCGATTGAATAGGCCGGCCGCAGCCTCCTGAATGAGTACTCCGAGTTGATCTTCTTTCTTCAGGAATTTATCCATACAGGAACCAAAGATTATTTTTTACAACAACTATCATTTATCCTCGTCTATAGTTTTTCCAAAGAACAAATAATCCATAGGCAAGAATAAGAAACGAAAGAACGCCAATAACCATTGAAATATCATTCCCGATGGTATAAGAGGCTGGCGCAAAAGTAAAAAGTATTACGTGGTTTCCTGCCGGAATTGAAAGTCCGCGAAGCAAATAATTTACTTTAACAATGGGTGTTTCCTTGCCGTCAATAAATGCCTTCCATCCATTAGGATAATATATCTCACTGA
>JBDTMM010000099.1:0-7831 GCA_039934275.1 Flavitalea sp.
TCTATCTTTTTTAATACAGGAACGAGTACTATCGCATCATTATAGGTGGTGCGGAAATCATCCGCTTCAAAGTCAATATAGGTTTTGTTGATATCCGGCAATCCTGCAAGACTGATATTTCCTTTGAGGTAAGTATCCTTTCCAGCCTGCACTACTAAATTCTTTCCATTTAAATTATCAACGCTGCCGCTTACTTTGCCATCGATGGTGATATTCTTTTTCCAGTTTTTTAATTGCGGCGCAAAGTAGGCGATGTCGTCACTGCTGATGGTGGATTTATTAAAGTGTCCTTCCATTCTCACCCTCGACATAAAATGTTGCATGTCGTCAAATGACAAGTAGCGCATTGAAAAATAATCGTGCAGGTGACTCTTGTTTGTTTGGAGGTCGAGGGAAAAAAATTCCATTGCCTCGGGTTGCATTTTCATATTTGCGGTAAGCTGCTTCACTTCGAAACCACTTCTTTCTTTCGACTGCATAGATATCGCCGCAGTGACCGTATCTTTTAAAAATTTTACGTCGCTCATGCTACCATTAATGGAAGCGAATACGATGTGTGCGCCATCAAAATTGGGGTATAGTTCCCTGTTCGTTTGCTGGTCGGCGCGGAACGTGCCATCATGAATCTCCACATGATTTACATAAATGGCCCAGCCATCGGGGTTCCATCTCAGGTGAAGCGGGTCATTTACAATTTCTTTATCGGCAACCCTTAGTGAATCAGGAATCACGGGTCGCCTGCCATCATAATCATACAGTGCGAACATCGGCCCATCCATATGTATGCTCCGGATGCGAAACAACTTTTTGTTAAAGTTCATTTCTTCCGCGTCAAGGTCCAGTGCTTTAATGGTTGCCCTCATATCTTCGCCACGCCATCCATCCTGTTGAACGATCTCGATATTATCGAGTTCCACCTTGTTGAGGTTGAGATTGATATTTTTCTGCTTACCGGGTTTTGGGGGCCCACTGAAATAGTTTAAGAGGAACTGGTAGTTCCAGGTGGTGCCGGTGCGGTTAAGATGAATTTTTGCATCCTTAAGACCGATGTATTTTAATTCGATCTTGTCTTTGAAAAAGAACCAGTCGGTGATGTTCACTTTCACGGAACCGGCATAAAGCAGGGTGTCTTTTCGCTGGTCTTCAACAAGCATTTCTTCGAGCAGCATGCTGTTGAACAATGCGAAGTTTACGTGCTTTATGCGGACAGTGGTATTAAGGTCGTTTGATAGTTTGTCGGTGACCTGTGTAACGAGGAAATTCTGAAACAGGGTAGTGTGTATGAGTACCCACGCCGTTACAATGGCAGCGATAAGTATCAGCAGTACGGTACGTGATATTTTCCAGAATTTTCTCAGGATGTTGTTGTTAGGTGTAAAAGTAACTATTCGCAGTGGTTGAGCAAATTCAATACCATACAGTTATAAAAGATTGAGAAACATTTACAATATCTTCGGCAATATGAAAATTTCGAGGTACTTACTAGGGTTTTGCATCATTTTCTGTGGCCCTAAAGTTTTCTCCCAGGCCCCCCCAAAATTCACTTCATCTGAAATTTACCTGCGGATTAAAAAACTGAAGGTGCTGGGCTCCGTATTGTACGTGGCTGCACATCCCGACGATGAAAATACAAGGCTGCTCGCATGGCTGTCTAAAGATCAGTTGGTACGCACCGGTTATCTTTCCGTAACAAGAGGGGATGGTGGCCAGAACCTTATTGGCGATGAGCAGGGAATTGAATTGGGGTTGATAAGAACACAGGAATTACTCGCCGCAAGAAGGATTGACGGTGCTGAACAGTTTTTTACGCGTGCCTTTGATTTTGGCTATAGTAAAAGCACCGATGAGGCACTTAAAATATGGGGCAGGGAAAAGATATTATCTGATATGGTTTGGGTAATCCGGAACTTTCAACCCGACGTGATGATCACCAGGTTCCCTGGCGATTCAAGAGCAGGCCATGGGCACCATTCTGCTTCTGCTGTTCTTGCCAAAGAAGCATTCAGCGCGGCGGCCGATCCAAAAGCATTTCCCGAACAATTTCAATATGGAGTAAAACCCTGGCAGGCAAAACGCATCGTGTGGAACGGTTATAATTTTGATAATGATGCCGTAGTACAGAAGGACAAGATCAATACAGATGTAGGCGGATACAACCCGGTACTTGGTAGAAGCTATGGTGAGTTGGCGGCCGAAAGCAGGAGCCAGCACAAGAGCCAGGGATTTGGAGTGCCCTCGAGCCGTGGTTCCGTCATTGAAAACTTTACGAATGTAGGCGGAAGCAGCACTTCGGTGAGTCTTACTGATGGCGTGGATATGAGCTGGGGAAGAATTGGTGAGGCCGGAATTACAAAACTGATCGATGATATTCTGAAAAATTATTCATTAGCTAACCCTTCATTGTCTGTCCCTTCACTCGTTGCGCTATATAAAAAGATATTCACCTTACCCGATAGTCACTGGAAACCAATAAAGTTGCAGGAAGTAAAGGAAATTATTGCTGCGTGCAATGGTATATGGATGGAAGCATTTACAGGTGATCGCTTTGCAGTGAAAGGAAGTAATCTCACAGTTAATTTTTCTGTGAACGACAGGCAGGGTGGTCACGTACAGTTAAAAAGGATAACCATCCCCGGTTTCGACAGCAGCATGAATGTTACCGCTGTTGAAAATAAAAATATCAATTTTTCGCACCGCATTATTGTTCCGGATTCCATTGCGATCTCACAACCTTACTGGCTAAAGGAAAAAATGAGTGCGGGTTCTTTCAACGTTGATGATCAAACGCAGATCGGTGCCGCGGCTTCAGAACCTTCGTTCAAAGTGGTTTTTCAATATGATATCGATGGTACAACATTCGATTTTACACGACCGGTGATGTATAAATTCACCGACCCCGTAAAGGGTGAAGTGTACCAGCCGCTGGTTGTTGTACCCGCTGCCGGAAAAACCTCCTCGGTTGGTACGCTCACCCATATTCATTACGATCACATCCCCGATATCTATTATTTTAAAAAAGATTCACAGAAGATAGTGCTGCACAACGTAAAAACAGCAGGAAAGAAAATTGGGTATATCGAAGGGGCAGGTGATAAAATGCCTGCCGCACTCGCGCTGATGGGGTATGATGTAACCGTGCTGAAACAAAAAGACATGACACCGGAATACCTCTCTTCATTCGATGCGATCATTACCGGTGTTCGCGCTTACAATGTGCATCCCGAACTTGCCGATCAAAACGATGTACTGAATGACTACATTAAAAATGGTGGCAACCTCATCGTACAGTATAATACAAATAATAACAACGGTCCCGCAACTGGAATGGGTCCATATGCGTTTAACATATCGCGTAACAGGGTCACCGACGAAAATTCACCGGTAAAGTTTTTATTACCCAATGACCCGGTATTAAATTATCCAAACAAAATTACACAGTCCGATTTTACCGATTGGATACAGGAAAGAGGAATTTATTTTTCTGATAAATATGATGCTGCATTTAAAACGCCATTGGCAATGAATGATCCCGGAGAGGACGACCAGAAAGGAAGTCTACTGATAGCGGATTATGGAAAGGGAAAATTTGTGTATACGAGCCTTGTTTTCTTTCGTGAATTGCCCGCTGGTATTGAAGGTGCATACAGGTTGTTTGCAAATATTATAGCCTTAAACCAACCTAAAACTGCAAAATGAGTAAAGTATCACTAACGAATAAAAACAAAGTACCCGAAGGAAGAAAGAACGTAGCGCTGATCGTTTGTATCGTGGCAGGATTGGTGATAGGTCTTTTTATAAAAAGGGTTTCCATCGGTTTGCTGATCGGTTTGTTCCTTGGGCTGCTTGTTGGCGGAATAACCATGTCAAAAAAATAGTTACCTCGATAATGGTAACCATCATTACCTTTTAAACGAATTGCGTGCATGAGTGTCATCGACTGGATAGTATTAGGTTGCACACTCGCTGGCGTAATCGGTTACGGATTGTATAAAAGCCGCACCACCCGCGACCTCGACGGTTATTTTCTCAGTAACAGAACCATGCCCTGGTTCATTGTGTTAATGGGCGTAATGGGAACGCAGGCAAGTGCCGTAACCTTTCTTTCGGTGCCTGGTTTGGCATACACCGACGGCATGCGGTTCGTGCAGTTTTATTTTGGTTTGCCGTTGGCGATGATTGTATTGTGTGTAACATTCGTACCCATTTTTCATAAACTGAAAGTATATACAGCGTATGAATTTCTCGAAGAACGTTTTGGTGTAAAAACACGAACACTTACTTCTCTATTATTTTTATTACAACGGGCATTGTCTACGGGAATCAGCATATACGCACCTTCCATCATTCTTTCTTCATTGCTCAACTGGAATATTTATATCACCAATTTAATTATGGGAGGGCTGCTTATATTTTATACCGTTAGCGGGGGGTCTAAGGCAGTGGCGCATACGCAAAAATTCCAGTTTGTAGTGGTGATGGTTGGAATGTTCCTTGCCGGTTACACCGTTGTAAAACTGCTGCCGGAAGGAATGGGTTTTTTCGATGCCATTCACCTGAACGATAAGCTTGGTAAGATGAATGTGATCACTACCGGCATCACCCAAAAAGGGTTCAACTGGAGCGACAAGTATAATTTGATCAGTGGTATCATTGGTGGTTTTTTCCTGCAGCTTTCTTATTTCGGAACCGACCAGTCGCAGGTGGGCAGATATATTACGGCAAAGTCCATAAGAGAAAGCCGGCTGGGCTTGATATTAAACGGGATCGTAAAGGTGCCGATGCAGTTTATGATTTTGCTGATAGGGATTTTGGTGTTTACGTTTTATTTATTCTTCGATCATCCTGTGAATTTTAATAAACGTCAGTCGCAGATCCTGGAAAACTCTGCTTATAGTGTTGCTGCAAATTCGTTACAGGATAAATTGAATGTTATTCAGAAAGAAAAACACGTACTTGTTAGGGAATGGTCACATAATAAAGAGGACAACCGTATTATTGAGCAGATACGCGGACATGTGGCGCAGGAAAAAGTGATTACCGATTCGGCGAATAAATTAATATTAAAGATGGATCCCCTGGCAGAAAAGGACGATACCAATTACATCTTTTTGAGGTTTGTGATTGACTTTCTTCCAAAGGGATTGATCGGTTTGCTTATCGCAGTGATATTTCTTGCGGCGTGGGGAAGTATTGCGGCTGCGCTTAATTCGCTTTCATCTGCTACCGTGGTTGATT
This sequence comes from Flavitalea sp., assembly GCA_039934275.1. Lineage (GTDB taxonomy): Bacteria > Bacteroidota > Bacteroidia > Chitinophagales > Chitinophagaceae > Flavitalea. Next base: position 5,236 of record JBDTMM010000099.1, read on the forward strand.
TGCACAAGCGGTTTGTTGAAAAGAATGCTACCGATGAAAGAGATTTTATTTTGTCGAGGCGATATACTTTATTCTGGGGTGTATTTTGCATGATTACGGCAATGTTTGCAACTAAAATGGGTAGTTTGATAGAAGCCGTAAATATTTTGGGTTCGCTTTTTTACGGGGTGATATTAGGAATATTTTTAGTGGCTTTTTACATGAAGAAGATAAAAGGTAATGCGGTGTTTTTCAGCGCAGTGGTGAGTGAGGTATTTATTATCATTTTATTTTTCCTTAGTACACATAAAATTATTTCGCTGGGATTTTTGTGGTTGAATGTTATTGGGGCTTTGTCGGTGATGTTATTGGCGTGGGTTATTAGTTTATTTGAGCGGGCCAGGTAATTCTTTGCGAATCTTTGCGACTTTGCGTGAATTTCTCGCCAAGGCGCATGGATTCGCAAAGAGCTTACTTACCTTTTGAACGCCGGATGAAACAGGTTAAGCGTAGCACGCAAATAGTCCCTGTCGAGGTGAGTGTATATTTCAGTAGTGGTAATGCTTTCATGTCCCAGCATTTCCTGCACCGCGCGCAGATCCGCTCCACCTTCAACTAAGTGCGTTGCAAAAGAATGCCTGAGCGTGTGCGGAGAAATTACTTTTTCAATCCCTGCTTTCTTCACCAAATCCTTTAATAGCAAAAATATCATTACCCTACTCAGCCTTGAACCCCTCCTGTTTAAAAAAACAATATCCTCTTCACCGGCCTGTATCGCCACATGCAACCGGATCGTTTTCATATAAATATTGATGTGTTTCAGTGCCGTTTCCCCGATTGGTATCAATCTCTCTTTATCACCCTTCCCAACAACTCTCACAAATCCCAATTCAGGGTATAACTGTGAAATCTGCAGCGACACCAACTCCGTAACCCTCAATCCACAACTATACATTGTTTCAATAATCGCTTTATTACGCGTACCCTCTGGTGTACTTAGGTCGATGGCGGCAATAATTTTTTCAATCTCCTCCACGCTCAGCGTATCGGGAAGTTTGCGGCTCAGCTTTGGTGCCTCAAGTAGTAGGGTTGGATCGAGAGTAACAATATTCTCCGTTGAACAATAGGCGAAGAACGACCGTATTCCTGAAATGATCCTTGCCTGTGAAGTGGCCAACATGCCCAATTCGTGTATCCACCCAGTAAATTCCTGGAGTAATTTTAAAGTTACATCAGCGGGACCAAGCAATTCGTTCTTTGTAATCAGGAACTGGGTAAGTTTGTCGAGGTCGCTGAGATAAGCGTGTACCGAATGATCGGAAAGTGATTTTTCTAGCTGTAACCAGGATTTGAATCCTTTTTTATATGCATCCCACAATGTTCTGCCATTTTAATTTAGATTGCAATTTCTACAAAAAACCATTACCGAACCGAATTGCATGGAGAAGATTAATTTAAGGCTGTTTAGAAAAAAGGTTAGTGTAAACAAAATTGCATTCAAAAGATTTCTCTCAAGGCTTGAAAAGAAACCTCCGCGCGGACTTGATAATATGGCTGCGGCAGCCGATATTGAAATGTGGAAACAAACGGATTGCCTCTCCTGTGCGAATTGTTGTAAAACCATGTCGCCTACCTTTAATAAGAAAGATATTTTGCGCATCAGCGACCACGTGGGTATGCGCCCCGATGAATTTAAAACCAAATATCTCAAGCTCGATGATGAAGGTGATTGGATCAATAAAAAACAACCTTGCCAGTTCCTGAATCTGGAAGATAATAAATGCAGCATTTATGAAGTGCGTCCCCACGATTGCGCCGGATTCCCGCACCACACCCGCAAGCGCATGGTAGATTACATGCACGTGTTTAAACAAAATATCGAGTATTGCCCTGCTACTTATCGCTTCGTTGAAATAATGAAAGAAAAACTTGGTAAAACAGTTTAGATCCACACATCTTCTATCAAAAAGAATTCGGGATTATTTTTTCTGCTTTGAATAATAGAAAGGATATCGAACTGAATTCGCTTCCATCCCGGGTGCAGCGCTAAAAACAATACCGCGCATTTCTTCAAATTCCCGAACTTCTTACTGTTCACAGCTTCTTCGGGATAGCCAAACCTAACGGAATGCCGCGTTTTTACCTCTATAAAATGCAACACTCCATTTTTATCCGCAATTATATCCGTTTCATAATAACTGCACCGCCAGTTTCGATACAGTATATCATATCCATTCGCAGTTAAATAATCCGCAGCCAGCATTTCTCCTTGTAATCCCGTTGTATTGTGCGCCGCCATCATATCCTTTTTGTAACATTGCAATACTTCAACCTTAATTTTAAAGATGGAAGGTTCAAAAAAGATAGAAATAGTACAAGGGTCAATCAAACACTATGATTGGGGTGGTAAAACCTTTCTTCCGCAGTTATTACACCTTAAGAATAACCAGCAAAAGCCTTATGCCGAATACTGGCTCGGGGGAATATTGGAAGAACGTTTTGGAAAAATACCCTTTCTGCTGAAAGTACTGGATGTTGAAAAGATGCTGTCTATTCAGGTGCATCCCACCAAAGCTGTTGCGATAAAAAAATATAAAGATGAGAATGAAAAGAATAT
>JBDTMM010000100.1:0-7821 GCA_039934275.1 Flavitalea sp.
CAAAGATGGGGATATGGATGTGCGGATTGTTTTTCACTTTTCCAATCAGCGTCCAGTCTGCGGAGCCCTTATACATCTGCACACGGGTGCGCCCATGAATAGCAAGGGCCTTAACACCAATATCCTGTAATCTTTCTGCAACTTCCTCAATGTTTTTGGTGGCATCGTCCCAGCCCAGCCGTGTTTTAACGGTAACAGGAAGAGATGTGGACCTGATCACTGCTTCTGTTAACCTCACCATCAGAGGCAGGTCCTTCAACACGCCTGCGCCTGCACCTTTGCAGGCCACTTTTTTAACGGGGCAGCCATAGTTTATATCGAGCAGGTCTGGATTTGTAACGTCCACGATCTTTGCGGCCATTCCCAGGCTGTCTTCATCGCCACCAAATATTTGTATGCCAACGGGGCGCTCGTAGTCAAATATGTCCAGTTTTTTCCTGCTTTTTATGGCATCCCTGATCAGTCCTTCCGAAGAAATGAATTCAGTGTACATAAGGTCGGCCCCATTATCCTTGCAAACTGCGCGGAACGGGGGGTCGCTTACGTCCTCCATCGGGGCAAGCAGGAGCGGAAAGTCGGGAAGTGATATATTGCCTATCTTGATCATTAAATAGCCTGCAAATTTACATTTAATCTATGATGTTCGGTCATTTACGCGTGAAATCTCCCTGGTCGCAATTAGGCATTTTTCTTGGTTTATTCGGTGCTGGTTTTATTATCCTTGCCATTATCAGCGCACTGATGGTGCTGGCTTCCGGAATACCCCAGGCTTCGATAACCAGCCTCGACTGGAGCCAGCCGCGAATATTGAATTTGATGAAGTGGCTGCAGGCGCTTTCCTCCATCGTTTTGTTCCTGCTTCCCGCACTTTTTTTCGCACTGATTACCTTTAGGGGCAGAACATTTTATTTTCTAGGTCTTCGGCCGGTGGCAAATAAAAATATGTACTTGCTTGCGGTGATCATCATTATGATGGCCATGCCTTTCGTGATTTGGCTGGGCCAGGTGAACGAATCCATTCCATTACCAAAATGGATGACCGGTTTAGAAAGCGATGCGCAAAAGCAGATGGAAGCATTTTTAAAGGCAGATAACACCACGCAGGTGATCATAAATGTTTTGCTGATTGCATTATTGCCTGCGGTATCCGAGGAAATTTGCTTTCGCGGCGCTTTGCAGAGGATATTAATTAATATATCAAAGAGCCCATGGGTAGGCATTGTATTCACTGCCATTTTATTTTCGGCGCTGCATTTACAGTTCCAGGGATTTATTCCGAGGATGTTTTTAGGGATCATACTTGGTGCTTTGTATTGGTACAGTGGTAGTTTGTGGACGAGCATTCTCGCGCATTTTATATACAACGGTGTGCAGGTGGTAGTGGTTTCCTACGCTCCTGAATATGTGAGCAAAAATCCACAAATGAATATACTGCTCGCATTGGTAAGTGGTATTGCGATTGCAGGATTGTTTTGGGCATACAAGTCGTGGTCCACTGCAACCTATGCAAAAGAATACGAAACCCACGAACTGAACGGCAACAACGAATTCATAGCTTAACTCATTTTTTATCAATGACCCTCGATCGGTCTACATTTAAAACAAGAGCTACCACTGCTGCAATTTTTGTGGTGGTTATGCTCGCAGGGTTACTGATTAGCCACTGGACTTTTTTTCTTTTATTTTCTTTTATACATTTTGGCTGCTGGATTGAATATCAAAAGATCATTGAATCCATAAACCCGGAATATAAAACCATTACCTCGTTTCATAAGTATGGGGTAATGATTGCCGGTTGGTGCATCATGCTGTATTTCACGAATAATGATTTTCATTTTGGTGATTTTGTTTTGCATCCGATTGGTTTTTGGCTCGGCATGCTGCTGGTTTTTCTGTTACCTGTAACTGAAATTTTATTTACGAGTGCTATTTCATTAAAAAATATTGGCTATTCTATTTTTGGTATCATTTATATTTCGCTGAGTATTGGATTGCTTACCGATATGCTCATTTTTCCATCGATACCATTTCGGTCAACACCCATTTTGGCGCTGATTATCATTATATGTATGTGGGTAAATGATACGATGGCATATATTTCGGGATCGCTTATCGGGAAAACCCCCTTATCTACAATCTCTCCCAAAAAAACCTGGGAAGGAACAATTGGCGGGATCATTCTTTGTGTGGTAACGGTAACAGTGGTAAGCGGATTTATACCAGTGCTAAGGGATTTTAATTGGATACACTGGCTGATGATTTCTTTGATTGCTGGGGTTGCCGGCATATTCGGTGATCTGCTGGAAAGCAAATTGAAAAGGATGGCGGGGGTAAAAGATAGTGGAACTATAATGCCGGGCCATGGAGGATTTTTAGACAGGTTCGATTCATTGCTTGTGGCCACTCCTTTTGTTTGGTTATATGTTCAATTGGTTTTGAGATAATTATCGATTGCTTTGGCTAATTTTGGTGCATAATTTTCAGGTTCATGACGATTCACAAAGAGGGTATACAGACGATAGTGATCACGGCAATTTTGTTCGGTTTAATTAATTTCATTTCCTTTTATTTTCTCAGTGCATCTTTTCCCTGGATCAGCTGGTTTTTATTCCTGATCTCTTTAATCAGTTGGTTATTCATCATCTCTTTTTTCAGGATTCCTAAAAGGGAGCTCGGAAGCGGTGAGTCCTGCGTGATATGCCCGGCAGACGGGAAAGTGGTGGTGATTGAAGAGGCCTATGATGAAGAATATTTTAAAGAAAAAAGATTGCAGATAAGTGTATTCATGAGCCCCGCAAATGTTCACCAGAACAGGAACCCCATTAGCGGCGAAGTAGTGTACAATCAATATCACAAAGGAAAATACCTTGTAGCCTGGCACCCGAAATCTTCCACAGAAAATGAAAGACAAAGCGTGGTAATTAAAAACGATCACGCAGAGGTGTTGGTAAAACAAATTGCGGGCGCCGTTGCTCGTAGAATTGTAAACTATTTAAAAGTGGGGCAAAAGGTAGAGCAGGCCGAAGAAATGGGATTTATAAAATTCGGCAGCCGCGTGGATGTGCTGTTACCAGTTGATGCAAAGGTGCAGGTAAAGCTCAACCAGGTTGTTAAGGGCGGTGTAACCATACTTGCTACTTTCTAAAATATATTTTCAAGGTCTTTTAAGGAACGCGCTGTGAATGTGGGCAAAAGCGTTGTTTCCTTATTCGTGTGGTTCATGTGCACCTGGTCTATACCGGCGTTTTGCGCACCTTGTATGTCCACCTCAATACTGTCGCCAATCATGATGCTTTCTGCATGAGTGGCCTTTGCAAGATTTAGTGCAAAATCGAATATTTCTTTTTTCGGTTTGATGCTGTTGCTTCTTTCGGATGTTATTACTTCTATAAAGAATGTAGAAATGCCCGAGTTGCGTAATTTATTGTGCTGCGTTTCTTCAAAACCATTTGTGATCAGGTGCATATTATAGCCCTTATTATGCAGGTAGGTCAATGTATCGATGGTGCCGGGAAATAAAATGTTCCGGTTGGGTAGTAGTTCCAGGAACCTATCACCTAATAATTTTGCCAGCTTTTCATCGCCAATTTTGAATTCAAGAAGCGTGTACAGCATTCTTTTCCATCTTAATTCTTCAGCCCTTATCGCCCCGCTGCGATAGCGTGCCCACAGTTTATCATTGTGTAAAAGGTACGAGGTATAAAACAATTCAAAGTCGTGAACGCCTGCTTTTTTCAGCTCCAGTTCCTCGAATAATTGAATTAAGGTAAGTTTTGCATTTGTGTCGAAATCCCACAGCGTATGGTCGAGGTCAAAGAATAAGTGCTGGTATTTCATTAGGCAAAAATAACTTATATTCGACACCTTACATCATGAACATCATTATCACAGGCGCGTCGAGGGGATTAGGAAAAGCAATAGCGGAAAAGTTTGCAGCCAACGGATTTGATCTTTTCCTATGCGCAAGAAATGTAGAATTGCTTGAAGAACTTGCTACAACTATCCGAAATCAATATCCAAAAGTAAAAGTGCATTACAAGTCGTGCGATGTGTCGTTGAAAGATGAGGTATTAGCATTTGGGGCGTGGATTCTTAATCATACTACATCAGTGGATGTGCTGATCAATAATGCGGGTGCATTCATCAGTGGAAATGTGCACGATGAACCCGATGGAACACTCGAACAACTGATGAATACAAACGTTTACAGTGCGTATTATCTAACGAGAGCTTTATTGCCGGAAATGATAAAACATAAAAGCGGACATATTTTTAATATTTGTTCCATCGCTTCGTTGAAAGCCTATAAAAATGGAGGGTCCTATAGCATTACTAAATATGCCCTTTCGGGGTTTTCCGCAAACCTGCGCGATGAATTGCGGCACGATAATATAAAAGTAACCTCGGTTTTCCCCGGGGCTGTAAATACTGATTCGTGGAGTGCCAGTGGTATTGATCCCGACAGGATAATGAAATCCGAAGACATAGCCGACATGGTGTTTGCGTCTAGCAGACTTTCGCCGCAGGCATGTGTAGAAGAAATTGTGATAAGACCGCAATTGGGCGACCTATGAAATTTTTCATATTCATACTGCTTTTAATTTTAAACAATAATAACCTAATTGCACAACGCCGGCCACAGTCCGATCCGTTCGATATTACAAATCAGGTGGATGATCAGTCTGAATTAAAGCCCAATGAATCTGTAGATGAAAAAATTAAAAAGAATTTCTTTTTAAAGGCCGATATCAGCAAAACTACGAGTTATGTTGGCGAAGGATTAATGGCAACTTTTAAATTATACAGCAGGCTGAATGCAAATTCAAGAGTAGTGAAACGGCCTTCCCTTACAGGTTTCAGCGTAGTTGAAATGGTTGATGCCTACAACAATGATCCCGATATTGAAGAGATCGGGGGTAAAGCATTCTATGTGCATCTCATCAGGAAAGTACAGCTATTTCCATTGCAGGCCGGCACATTTGATATTGATCCTGCAGAAGTGGAAAGCGAAATATATTTTTTAAAGCACGCACAGAAAGGAAAGGGTCGGAAAAGAATTGCAGATTTTTTTCTGAACCGCGAATATGAAGGGCCTGATTCATCCATTGTAAAAAAGATTTCACTTGAAACGCCTCGAACCGAAATAATTGTAAACCAATTACCGGAAGACGGTCAGCCCGAAGATTTTTCAGGGGCGGTAGGAAATTTCGCCATCGATCTTAAAATGAATAATAAAACCCTGAACCAGTACGATCCGGCTGATGTAAAATTGTTGATCATGGGCACCGGAAATTTTCCGCTCGTTACTGATCCTGTAATTGTTTGGCCGAAGGGTGTGGTGGTTTCACAGCCACAGGTAACAGAAGATTTGAATAAGTATGTATTTCCATTATCAGGCGTGAAGGTTTTTCAATATTCATTGGAAACCCGCGATGCGGGAACCTACACTATCCCGCCTGTTACCTTTTCTTTTTTCGACCCATTGGCAAAGAAATATAAAACGACAGAAACGTCTTCCATCACCTATACCGTTTCACCTGGAAAGAAAAAGAGTAATAGTATCGTTGAGAAAATTATTGCAAAGCCTGGGGAGTTTCCCATTCAATACGTATACTTCGCGGTTATTCTACTAGTAATTATTGGCGTGATATTTTTCCAGGTGGTAAGTAAAAAGAGTAATAAAAAATAATTATTCTGTGTATTTATACCCCACCCCGCGAACAGAATGAAAGAACTGTGGATTACGACTATCCTCCTCAAAATACTTTCTGAAATTCAATATAAAGTTATCGATCGTTCGTGTAGTTGGATAAACATTATAACCCCAAACCGCCTGCAATATCTTTTCCCTTGGCACTACATCATTTTTATTTTCAATAAGCAGTTTCAGCAGCATAACCTCTTTTTTGCTGATCTGCAAACGCTCTCCTTTTCTTGTTAATACTTCCTGCGCCTTAAAGTTGATTGTGTTTTTTCCGAATGTATAAGAATCGCCAACAGAATCTTTTTCCTGCATTTTTTTATTCTTCTCGATAAGTTTCTGAACACGCAATAATAATTCTTCGAGATTAAAGGGTTTGGTAAGATAATCATCCGCTCCCTTTTTCAGCCCGAAAACCCTGTCTGCACTTGTGTTTTTGGCGCTTAGTATTAAAATTGGCACCTCATTGTTTTGCAGGCGGATGTTTTCTGTAACGTTGATACCATCAACTTCCGGCAGCATTACGTCCATAATGATCAGGTCGAAATATTCCTTTTCAATTTTTTGCAGCGCCTGGTTTCCATCATAGGCTGAAGTAATTTCATAACCTTCCAGCTCAAGATTTAATTTGAGAGCATCGTGAAGGTTTTCTTCATCTTCTACCAGTAACACTGAATATTTTGCCATATTATGATTGGGGGACGGAATTTTTAATGAACCTCACCACAAATACTGATCCCGCAGGTTGATTGTTTTCTATTTTTATAACTGCTTTGTGATCGTCGGCTATTTTTTTACAAAGATACAAACCGAGCCCCGTTCCTTTTGCCGACCTTGTTTTTTCGCTTCCAATGCGGTAAAATTTCTGAAATACCTTTTTCTTTTCTTCATCGGCAATACCTGGTCCTTCGTCGCTTATCCGTAGATAAACATATCCGGATTCTTCTTTCAGTGAACAACCTATTATTGATTTTGGAGGCGAGTATTTTATTCCGTTTTCAATAATATTATTGACCAGTATCTGAAGTAGAAGTGGATCTCCGGTTACTTCACAATCCTCTGCGATGATACTATTCCAGCCCCTGTCGTGGTACCTGCTTACAAAATCATTCACACAACTTTGTACAAGGTCCGATAAATTTAATTCTTCTTTTAAATACGATCTTCCCGATTCAAGTTGTGCGAGAACCAGAATATTGGTTGCGAGCGTATTCAGGCGGTTTATTTCCTGCAGTGTCATCGCTAATAATCTCCCTCTCTTCGGTTCATCGAGCTGGTGTTTTTGCAGTGTTTCTAGATTTAGTTTTGCGCTGGCTATCGGCGTTTTTAATTCGTGTGTAATCGCCATCATAAAATTTTCCTGTTGAACCTGCAATGCAAATTGCCTTCTTACGGCGCGATACATGAAAACTGCGCCCAGTAAAATAAGCGCAAGAAAAGTTGCGCCTTCGGCAACGAACTGCGTTGTTTTTCTTTTATTCTCAAGAAGGATTTTAGTGGAGCTGTACTGGTAATTTAGATCGGTGGTTATTAATTCACTGAGCTTGTAATTGGTCATCTGTGAATTTTGTTTTTCGAGTGCTATGAACCACCATACCAATGCTGCGACAATATAAATAAGGAGCACCCAGTAAACCACCGTGATAATAAGAAGGCGTTTTTGTTTGAGTGTCATCGGCGAAAGTTAACCCTTGGTCTTTTCTACTCTTATTCCAACGTTCATCACGTGTGGAAGCGGATCTTCTCTCATGATATTTTCAAGACGAAAAGTATAAAGACCTGATTTGGAAAGTTTCTGTGGTTCGCTGGTTATTAAAATGCGATGTTCGAATATGTCGTCCATGCCGCTGCCGAGCCAGCCTTTATCATCAGTTGCAAGTCGAAGATCGAGACGTTGTTTGTTTAATGTATCGCGGGGCACCTGAGTGTACACGTTCAGCCAGATATTATTATACCGGTAGGCATCGGTATGCCTGAGCACAACATAAATATTGTACAATGAAGTAGTATCGGAAATTTCAAATGTAAATTCTGGTTTATAATTTGTATTCCATTCGAAATTGGGGATATCGGCATTTTTTTCAAAAACACCGATGGAAGGTGTGCAGGAACTTACAAAT
>JBDTMM010000101.1:0-7761 GCA_039934275.1 Flavitalea sp.
ATTAAAGTGGCGCAAACCACTAAACAAATTCTCGACGAAATAGGGGTGGAGGGGTATTGCAAAACTTCGGGTTCAACGGGTATTCACATTTATATTCCCCTATTACCTAAGTACAGTTATGATGAGTGCCAAATGTTTGGCCGCTGGATCGCTACACGTGTACACGAAACACTCCCGGACCTCACGAGTATTGAACGCATCGTGAAAAAAAGAAAAAATAAATTATATGTTGATTTTTTACAGAATCGGAACGGGGCAACGCTGGCGGCGCCTTATTCGCTGCGCCCAAAACCAGGCGCAACGGTTTCGATGCCTTTACATTGGGAAGAAGTAAAAAAAGGATTGAAGCTGAAAGACTTTACCATTCAAAATGCGGTGAACCGAATAAGGAGTGAAGGAGATTTATTTAAACCAGTGCTGGGAAAGGGAATTGATCTAATAAAAGTGCTAAAAACCATTAATAATCAATAACCCTTTGCGCACTCTGCGAGAAGTCTCACCCCAAGGCGCAAAGGGCTATTGATATACATATTCAATTCTTCCCACGATTTGTTTGTGTTTATTCAGGCAGGTTTCTTTTGTTTTTAGCCCTGCATCGTTGTATGTGTATTGCCATCTTTGATAATCGCTGCTTCCCTCCGGCACCACAAGCATTGAATTCATCAACCCCTTATCAGTGTATTCAAAAACATAAGCGGGTAATAATCTTGCAGCTTTTCTATTGTAATTAACAATGTCGGTTAAACGATTCTGGCCATCGTAATAATAATAAATCGTTGGCAGACCAATTCCATTTCGTTTGCTGTCTTCTTCCCCAACATTTCCTTTTTCATCGTACACAAAATTGAAAAAGGTAGTGTCGGAAGTATTTTTAATGCGGAGCATTTTATTGGGTTTGCCAGTGTCATCGTAATACCACAAATGTTCTTCGGTTTCGGTATGTGGGCCCGGTGAAGAAGCCACGTTATTGATGGATTCGAGTTGTCCCTTGTCGTTGTAAGTGTAATCGCTCACGCTGCCAGCACCATCTGTTGTATCAACAGTTTTCATTGGTAAGCCAGCAGTATTAAAACTGGTGGTGAGTTGGGAAGAACCATTAATGGATGATTCGATATTTGTAACCTGTGTGGTAAAATTAGCATTGATGGATTGGGAACCCCTGAACCCTTCGGTTATGCTGCCGTCGCTTTCGAAACTTTTGAGGGTTACAGACCTTACTTTCTGCTCCTTAAACTTCTGAAACTGGGTGGCTGTGTTCCTTGTGGCAATAATGTCTTTGTAATAATACTGGGCATTAGCTTCCGTGGCGACCAACAAACAGATAATTGCCGAAAATTGCAATTTCATAGACATGGATGTTTTAAACGTTATCAGGATGCGAATATCCTTTCTTTTTAACATATCTCACAGGGCAATTGGGTATTTTAGGATAAATTTGAATAATAAAGCGACTCATGATCCACGAAGAACCAGTTGCAACGGAATTTTTAAGATTGAAGGGCATAATGGATGAACTCCGTGAAAAATGCCCGTGGGATAAAAAACAAACCATACAGTCGCTTCGCCCGCAAACAATTGAAGAGCTTTACGAACTGACCGATGCGATTTCTGCTGGCAACTGGACCGACATAAAAGAAGAACTGGGCGACCTGATGCTGCACATTCTTTTTTATTCGCGCATAGCCTCCGAACAAAACCAGTTTAAGCTTGCGGATGTATTGAACGGCATTAGTGAAAAACTGATCCGCCGCCATCCGCATATTTATGGCGATGTGCAGGTTAAGAATGAAGAAGACGTAAAAAGAAACTGGGAAAAACTGAAATTAAAAGAAGGTAAAGCCTCCGTATTAAGTGGAATACCAAAGTCGTTGCCCGCAGTAACCAAAGCTGCGCGGATGCAGGAAAAATCAAAACAGGTTGGTTTTGAATGGGACAATCGCAACCAGGTATGGGACAAGGTGGAAGAAGAAATAGCGGAGCTGAAGGAGGCCATTGTTTTAAATGATCAGGACAAAATTGAGGACGAATTTGGCGATGTGATGTTTTCATTGATCAATTATGCGCGCTTTTTGAATGTTGACGCGGAAAATGCACTTGAAAGAACCAATAAAAAGTTTATGGCCAGGTTTTCACGAATGGAGGAACTTGCCCTGAAGCAGGGTAAGCCCTTATCGGAAATGAGCCTTAGTGAAATGGACGCCATCTGGAACGCCATAAAAAAACAAAATACCGTCACTTGAAAGAACTTTTCCAAAAACTTGGCGGCAGAAGGCTGTTTATTCTTGCGGTAGCTATCGGGTTGTTCCTCCTGGCCACTCTCGTTAATAATTATATCGTTGGAAGCACTTCGTCTCCATATTACACCAAACTGATAGAGGAAGACATCGTAACGAAGGAAAAGAAATTCCAGCGGCTCGCATCTGATACCGCACTTCTTTCTACACTTGTTAACAGGCAATACAACGAAGACACGCTTCGCCAGATGATGGACGAAAACGGCATCTTCTTTTTTATTTACGATAAGGATTCGGGTGATGCAAACAAACTCCTGTTCTGGAGCACACAGCAAGCGCTGCCGCCCATCAACATGATGAATGAGACCGATGCAAGTAGAATGGTAAGGCTCAGCAATGGGCTCTATGTGCACACCAGCAAACTGCTCACACTTGCTAATAACAGGCACGTTTCCGTGGAAGGGCTCATCCCCGTGATGTATAAATATTTTGTGGAGATGGAAAACCTGCAAAAGGAATTCGCCGCCTTCCCGAATGCGGGCAGAAGGGTTGATATCACTTTTACACCTACGCAGTATCCTATAACAAGTTCATACGGCAACATTTTATTTTACCTCGAAAAAACCACTATTCACCAGCAGCAAACCAGCTGGGCCGCGATTGTTATTTCATTGCTGGCCATATTTTTATTGTTTATATACCTGCACCAGACGGCGCAAAATATTTATCGAAATTATGGCTTGTGGGCAGGTGTTGTTTTTTTAACGGCCGTGATATTAATTATCAGGCTTGCCACTTATTATTACCCTGGGTTGCTGGAACTAAGGCAATTTGAATTATTTGATCCCGCTGTTTATGCTTCCAGTTTTGTATTCAGTTCTCTCGGCGATGTAATGATCAATGGCGTGCTGTTCTGCTGGCTGATGTTGTTTATCAGCCGCAGGCTAAACCTCGACAGGTTCAGACCCTTTAAGCCGGTTTGGGTAAGATTAATATGCATCGTGATTGCGCTGAATGTTCTCGTGGCAATCACCTTTGTGTTTGCAGATATTTGCCAGAGCCTGGTAGCAGATGCGCAGATATCTTTTAACGTTACCAATTTCTTCAGCCTAACCGCATACAGTTTTGTTGGTTTCTTTATCCTTGGAATACTAGCACTGAGTTATTTCTTTTTCTCGCAGATCATATTGAATGTGATTAACAGGATAACCATTGGTCCTCCATATTTCATCGTCCTTATCACCCTGTTTGCTGGGCTGATGATACTCACCTTTACGCGTAACAGCCAGGTGGTGGAACTCAATTTATATGTATTGATCTGGCTGATCATTTACATATTGATGATGCAGCTGAAAGTATTTTCGGGCATCAATTCAAGGTTGAATATTTCGGAAGTATTGTACTGGCTGTTTGTGTTTTCATTTTCCATTGCCGGGGTGATCATATTTGAAAATAAAAAGATCGAATACGAACAACGTAAACAGTTTGCTGAAAAACTTTCCTTAAGAGCAGATCCATCAAGTGAAAGATTATTGAGTATCGCACTCACTTATTTCGATAACGACTTCCTTCAGCGCAACTTTAACCGGTTTAAGAATCCGCAGGAAAACAGGGATTTAAAAGACAGTATCAACAAGAAGAATTTCAGCGCATACCTGGATAAATACGATACCAGGATATTTACCTTCGATGGATCTGAAAAACCTATGTCTAATAGTTCGCCCATTTCTTATGACACGCTGAATACCATTTTCAGGATACAGGGCAGGGAAACAAGTATTGTCGACCTCAGGTATTTTGAAAAATCGTACGACAAGTTTTCCTACATCTATAAAAAGGATGTGGTCGACTCGTTTGGGGTAAACATAGGGTATTTCTTTGTGTTGTCGGAGCCGAAACGGTACAAAAGTGACGCGCTTATCCCCGAATTGTTCAGACAAACAAAAGAGCTTGTACCAGAATATTCGCCGGGATATTATTACGGCGTGTACAGTAAACTTGGATTGGTAACCTATTACAACGATTATCCCTTTCCAACAAGACTATCACCGGAGCAATTACCAAAATATGAATTCGAACGGCGAAAGAATAAAGATTATGAAGAATTGTGGTATCGCCATTCCGGCGATAAGATTGTTGTGATTGCGAAAAAGGATAATTCATTTATCGAGGGAATAACCCTGTTTGCTTATTTGTTCAGCACCTTTATCTTTCTTCTGTTCATTTATCGTGCTACTTCATTGCTGGTGGCCTCGCGATTGCGCATAAACGCCATTTCGCAGTATTTCCAGTTTAGTATCCGTTCGCAGATACACAGCACCATTATCATGGTGAGCTTGCTGTCGTTTCTTATTATTGGTGTGGCAACGATCCTGTTCTTTATAAAACGGTACGACCGAAACAATCAGGACAAACTAAGCCGAGCGATACAGATCATGGTAAAAGAGGTGCAAAATAAACTTGCAAACCACAACACTTTTAACGATGAAACGCTATTGTTTCAAACCGGCGCCAGCCAGGAAGTGGAACAACTGATGCAGGAAATATCCGAGATACATGGTACCGATGTTAACCTGTATGATACTGCTGGAAACCTCCGCGTTTCTTCCAACCCGCTTATTTACAACAAAGGCGTGCTGAGTGAAAAAATGAACCCGCTTGCGTTTTATAAACTGAATGTTTTAAAGGCGGTGCAGTTTGTTGCGGATGAGCAGATGGGCCGCGTGAAATACATCAGCGTGTATTGCCCCATTCGCAACGAACAGGGAGATGCGTATGCATATCTTAATATACCTTCTTACAGTACGCAGGGAGAATTGAAGCAGGAAATTTCAAATTTCCTGGTAACCATTATCAATCTAAATGCATTTATATTGTTAGTTGCCGGTGCTATTGCGCTGTTCATTACCAACCGGATCACAGACTCCTTTACATTGATTGGTCAAAAAATGCGCGATATTAATTTACAGCGCATCAACCAGGAAATTGAATGGAAAAGAAGGGATGAAATTGGAGAGCTGGTGAAAGAATACAATAAAATGGTGCACAAACTCGATGAAAGTGCAGAGGCGCTTGCAAAAAGTGAACGTGAAGGAGCCTGGCGGCAAATGGCGCGGCAGGTAGCGCATGAAATCAAAAATCCGCTAACGCCGATGAAACTGAGCATCCAGTATTTACAAAAGGCCATTGATAATAATTCGGGGAACGTAAAGGAGCTAACTGCAAATGTTGCACGGACGTTGATAGAACAAATAGACCATCTTTCAAAAATCGCCTCCGACTTTTCCCAATTTGCTAATATCGGTAACCCGCGAAACGAAGTGTTCGATTTTCACGAAGTATTGTATTCATTGTCGAGTTTGTATGAAGCCATGGAAAATGTGGAATTCCATTGGCAGCCACTACCTGAAAAAGTAATGTTATTTGCTGATAAAACACAACTGAACAGGTTGTTTACAAACCTGCTGCAGAATGCGATCGAAGCGCCGGAAAACCAACAGAACAGGATCATCGACATCCTTGAAACGTTTTCGGGTGATGACGTGGTCATCAGCGTGCGAGACAATGGCGGAGGCATTCCAAAACATACCCGCGACAAAATATTCATGCCCAATTTCACCACCAAGTCTTCCGGTACCGGCCTTGGCCTAGCTATGAGCAAGAGCATTGCGGAGCAGGCAATGGGTCATATCTGGTTTACTACAGAAGAAGGCGTGGGTACTACTTTTTTCGTGCAGTTTCCTTTGCAGAAATAAATGCCGTAAACGCTTCTAATGAAAAGCTGCTGAGGTTGTTTTCTTTCAATAGCCCCCCTTTTTGAGCGGATAACACTCCATATTTACAATTATTAAACTCTCTTATTTCGTGGGCATCCGGATTGATTGAAAGCATTACTCCCATTTCGAGTGCATATTCTATCCATCGCCAGTCCATATCCAGCCTGCGCGGATTTGCATTGATCTCTATTACAACGTTGTGTTCAGCGCAGGCCTCAATGATTCTTTTATGATCCACGGGATAACCGGGACGGCTGAGTAATAGTCTTGCAGTCATGTGACCGAGAATGGTAGTGTATGGATTGCTGATCGCATTTAGTAATCGTGACATTGCCTTTTCTTCCTGCATTTTTATGTTCGCGTGAACCGAAGCGATCACCAGGTCGAAGGTGGCAAGCAGTTTATCGGGGTAATCCAGCGAGCCATCACCCAATATATCCGATTCAATGCTTTTGAATATTTTAAACGGGGCGAATTTTATATTGAGCTCATCTACGTAGGTATGTTGTTGCTGTATTTTTTCATCGGGCTGGCCGTTTGCGTAGGAAGCCGTTTTACTGTGGTCGCTGATAACAAGATATTCATAGCCCTGTTCTATGCAGGCTTTTGCCATTTGTTCGATGGTGTTGGAACCATCACTCCAGTCGCTGTGACTATGAATAATGCCTTTGATGTCGCCGGGCTGAATAATATTTTTAAAGTTTTCCGTGCGTGCTTTTTCTATAATTCCGGATGTTTCCCGCAAGTATGGAGGTACCGGAAATAGGGCATACCGTTTAAAAATCTCTTCTTCCGAAGAAAATTCGAAATCCTCTTCTTTAGAAATTTTGTTCCAGGCGTTTAAGAATTCTTCGCTTGAACTTGTTTCGAAAAGTGTCCGGTAAAAGAGTTCTTTTTCTCTTGAATGAAACTGGATGAGAATCTTTTCCGGTCCTCTTACCGTGATGGAGTCATCTAAAACATCTTCTTCGGTATAACCTTCTTTTTTAAAAAATTCCTGCAGTTTTTCTATTGGAACGGTGGTTACCCATTCTAATTTATTGATGGTGAGTTGCTGCATACGAAAGGCACCTGTTTGAGCAAATAAGTGCTTCGGAAACGACTTGTTAAATATTTTATTAAGTTCTTCGGAACAGGCCTCTAATTGGGCATAAAGGTGATTTCCCTGGCTTTTTTGGTAAAATGCGATGGCGTCGCAAATGCTCTGCTGGCTCTTTTCGCCGAAGCCTTTATACCTCGCCAAACGATTTTCTATGCACGCATATAACAATTCTCCCGGCGATTCTATTTCCATTTCTTTCCAGATCACTGCAATTTTTTTTGGTCCCAATCCTTTGATTGAAAGCATTTCTAAAATTCCTGCGGGCGTTTTTGCGTAGAGATTTTCGAGTGCGGTAAGATGGCCGTTCTTTATTATTTCTATAATTTTTTTTCCTGTTGATTCACCGATTCCCTGGATCGAAAATAATTTATCGGGAGGCAGTTCTGATAGTTGAACAGGAAGCTTATCTATGTTGAAAGCCGCCATGGAGTAGGATTTCGACTTAAATGAGTTTTCTCCGTGAACATCCATCAGCTTGGAAAGCATCGAAAATTGTGCAGCGATCTGGTAGTTATCAATGGCCATGTTTACAAAAATACAGGTTGTGAATTAATGCAAAAAACAGGGAGAGGTATAAAAGAAAAAGTCCCGGTGAACCGGGACTTTATTATTTTCTGCTTTCAAGAAAAATCTATTTCTTTTTAGCACC
>JBDTMM010000102.1:0-7738 GCA_039934275.1 Flavitalea sp.
ACGCAGGCTTTCCCGGAAAACTGGAAGCATGGCAACAAACCGGCGCAGATTATGAAGACAAAATCGTTCGTCCTATTACCAGGACAAGGATCAGAGACAACGCCGTTTATTACGATGCCGTATCGTTGTATTCCACAAAACGTGACGAGTTCCAGCACCGCATATTCGTTACTATTGAAACTGACTTTAAAATCCGCGGATTGCAATTGGAGAACCTCCTCATCCGTAATATCACGCTGCCGCAGTCAGTCAAGGCGACCATAGAACAAAAGATAAACGCCGAACAAGATGCACAGAAAATGCAGTTCGTACTTCAGAAAGAAAGACAAGAAGCAGACAGAAAGAGGGTGGAAGCCCAGGGTATAGCAGATTACCAGCGCATTATAAGCGAAAGCCTCACAGATAAACAACTTCAATACGAAAGCATCAAGGCCCAGCTTGAAATAGCCAAATCAGCCAATGCGAAGGTCATCATCCTGGGCAAGAGCAACACACCGGTAATACTGGATACCAAATCGTCCAAAGAGTAATCAGCCACAAAAAAAAAGCCACTCACTCACGTGAATGGCTTGTAACCAAACTACACAAACGCTTGTTAACACATTTTCGTGATTACTTAGCTTGCTTAGTCGTTTTATGATGCGCTCCTGCTTTGTGTTTTCCCGAATGTTTGTGTGTTCCTTTTGCCGATGTTTTTTCAGTTTTAGCTGTTGTCGAAACCGGAGCTGTTTGTGCAATACTAACACCTGCAAGTCCTGCTACGAGGCAGGTAATCATTAGTAACTGTTTCATTTTTTTATGATTTTTTAATTGTTTAATATGATGGTTTAAAGGTGTTCTATTTAAATTGATGCACCTACAAATGTGGCTCATTTAACCCAACTTTCACCATGGTTAACGGTTTGTGAATGGTAACACAAAACTGGAATTGTGCATTGGATGTGGTATAAGATTTTGCGCAATGCCATCGATTTTAATTAATTTGGCCCCGAACCTTACAGCATCATGCCAACACAAAATGAAATTCCCGGAGTGAGTCTGATTGATCGTCTGCAGGCTGAGAATAAAAAGTTGAAAGATGACAATGCTGAATTGCATAGATCTATCAGTAAGCTTCAATTATTTAATAAGATTTTAGAAAGAGAAGTTACTGAACTAAAATCGCCAGTTACAGAAGAACCAGTTATAAATCATGGCTTTCATCAACAGTCCGGCCCCCCCCTGCCCATAAAAAGAATTACCACTTATACGGTAATTGGATTATTGGTCATTGCAAGTATTTATTCCATCGCTTCGTTATTCAGCGGTAGTAAATCTTCTTCCCAGGTTGAACCATCCGTTACTGAAAAAACAGAGGTGCCAACACCAGCCGAAACCAAAACAACCAATACTGCTCCGCTACCCGCAACAAAAAAAAGTGCTACAGTAATACCGCCAAATACGGTAACCGCTTCGCAAAGAGCGCTGGCACTTCGCATCGATACCAGCAGGAGAAGGCGCGCCTTGATGGAAGATAACACTCCTTACGATTCCATCGGCGCAAGCAATTTTGGTCTAGGTCATTTTAAAGTATTGTCGCGCGCATATTTTTATAATAAACCCGATTTCAATACAAAAAGCGAACTATATATCAACCATCTTACCAGAACCTCATTGGAGGCCCTCGACGAAAAAAATGGATTTGTATTTGTCGTGTTTAAAAACGAAGCCGGAAAAGTAACCCGCGGTTGGCTGAGGAAAGCCGATCTTAAAGAAGCAAACGCAAGCGGGCGATAAGAATATTATAATTTACCTTAATAAAAATTTATCGCATGAATATGGATATTGGAATTACGGCGGAGCACCTTCAGGCAGTTGCCAACAGTTTGCAACAATTGCTATCAGATGAATATGTGCTGTACACAAAAACCCGCAACTATCATTGGAACATCGAAGGAAAAAATTTCATGGAGCTGCACAAGTTTTACCAGACGCAATACGAAGAGCTGGATGAAATAATTGATAACGTTGCAGAACGCATCAGGCAAATTGGTCACTACGCGCAAGGACAACTGAAAGATTTTTTACAACAAACAAGACTCGGCGAAACCGGTTATACCAGCAATGAAGACGAACAATTAAAAAACCTGCTTGAGGATCACAATTCTATTATTCGCAACTGCAGGAAAAATGCAGAAGAATTTACAGATAAATTTAAAGATGTGGGTAGCACCGATTTTGTTACCGGCATCCTTGAACAGCACGAAAAAATGTCGTGGTTCATTCGCAGTTACCTTAAATAATTATTCTATTTAATAGCGTTTCCATCTTCCGTATGCACCCAGGCAGGCTTTCGTCAATGATCGTTGCAACAGTTTTGTTTTCTTTTAAACTGATGTCGCAGGAATTTGGGGGAAATCCACCATCACTTAAGTGGAAACAGATCAATAACGATACAGTAAGAGTAATTTTCCCCATAGGCCTCGAAAAGAAAGCGTCCGATGTAACCGCTCTTATTCTAAAGGAAAATGCGACAACTTTATCTACCATTGGTTCCACCCTGCGAAAGGTGAACATTGTAATGCAGAACCAAACCACCACCGCTAACGGATATGTTTCTCTCGGACCTTTCCGCAGCGAATTCTTCTTAACCCCAAACCAAAATAGCTTTGAGCTTGGGAGCCTTCCGTGGCACAAAACCCTCGCCATGCACGAGTACCGCCATGTACAGCAGTTTAATAATTTTCGCAAAGGACTATCAAAAACGTTTTATATTTTATTTGGGGAAGAAGGGCAAGCACTTGCCAACAACCTCGCAATCCCTGACTATTTCTGGGAGGGCGATGCCGTGTACCAGGAAACCCTGCTCAGCAACCAAGGGCGTGGAAGAATTCCTTACTTTTTTAATCCCTACAGGTCCGTGTGGTCATCAGGAAAAAACTATTCATGGATGAAAATGAGGAACGGGTCCTATCGCGATATGATCCCCGATCACTATCACCTCGGATACATGATGGTGGCCTACGGCCGGGAAAAATATGGCGATAGTATCTGGAGAAAAGTAACCGATGATGCTTCCCGGTTCAAAGGACTATTTTATCCGTTCCAGAAATCAATTAAAAAATATACAGGAAAATCCTATCCCGATTTTCGTAACGAAGCCATTTCTTATTTTAAGGAAAACTCTATTCAGAAAGACCTTGACACGTCTTTTGCATATGCAAAGCAGCACACCCATTTTGTTAGCGACAAAGAATTTCCACAATGGAAAGATGCACAGCACCTCGTTTATGTAAAGACAACTTATAGCAGAATACCCGCCTTTTATTCGCTTAATATTGTTACTGGTAAAGAAAATAAAATCCGCACCAGGGATATTTCGCAGGATAATTATTTCTCCTTTCGTAACAACAGGATAATTTACGCGGCATACAGCACAGATCCCAGGTGGGGATGGAGAAATTATGGCATCCTCAAATTAATCGATACACGCACCGGTAAACAACAACGCGTCACCTCTGCATCAAAATATTTTTCGCCCGACATTAGTGCAGACGGAAAAACAATTGTCGCAGTAAATATCAATCCTTCAGGGGAAAACCGGCTGCACTTAATAGAAACGTCAACAGGAAAAATTATTTCCGAAGTTCCCAACACTCAAAACATGGTATATACCTATCCAAAGTTTTATACTGATCAGAAAATTGTTTCAGCTGTAAGAAATGAAAATGGTGAAATGGCACTCGGATTAATTGACATCACCACGGGTGATGCGCAATGGCTGACGCCCTTTTCTGCAGAGGCTATCGGTTTTCCACAGGTAAATAATGACACTATCACTTTCAGTATGACCGACGGAAAACAGGATAAAATGTTCGCCGTTGTCCGCGGAAAATTAAATGTGTTTGAACCAAATGAACAAAATACTTCTACCAGCGACTACCAGTTAAGTACATACGAAGGAAAATATTCGTGGATATCCTTTACTTCAGTGGGTTACAAAATTGTAACCGGAGGAGGCAGATTTACAGAAATAGAGAAATCTCCTTCGAACGAACCGAACACGGTGTATGCATTAAATATTCAGCATAGCAATCCTAATTATATCAATGATGTAAAAGCAGGCAACTACCCTGTTACAAAATATCCGGGTTCGTTTAATCTTTTTAATTTTCATAGCTGGAGGCCTTATATCAGCGATCCCGATTATTCATATTCATTGATAAGCGAAAATATTCTGAATACATTTCAATCGGAACTTACTGTGGCATACAATCGTAATGAGCATTCCAAACAACTTGGTGCCTCCGTGGCTTATGCCGGGATGTATCCAGTAATAAGTGCCGGTGTCAACTATACCATTGGAAGGTTTTCCAACAGCGGCAATCCGCAACAGCCTTCGTGGAATGAATTCACCGCGAATGCAGGGGTGTCTGTTCCGCTTAATTTTAATAGCGGTTTTTTTTACCAGAGCATCATTCCCAAGGTAACCCTTAACAAGCGGCAGGTTTATTTTACAGGCGCTTCAAAAGACCAATTTTCCAATCTGCAATTTAATTATGGAGAATATTCCATATTGGCAACAAACCAGGTGTTGAAAGCGCGACAAAATATTTATCCAAGGTTCGCGCAAACCATTTTTGCAAGATATCGTTCCATACTTTCAAAGTATACTGCAAATCAGTTTCTTTTAAATGGTTCATTATATTTCCCTGGTTTTTCAAGGAATCATAGTATTGTTTTTCAAATGGCGCTTCAACAGAGGGATACATTGCATGAATATAATTTCTCAAATTCCTTCCCAGGATCGCGAGGGTACACCGACATCAATTATCCACTGATGTGGATGTTTAATGCAAATTATCATTTTCCGCTTTTTTATCCCGATGCAGGTGTTGCTAATATTGTTTACCTGCTTAGGGTTCGTGCAAGTTTATATTACGATCATACCATTGCAAAAAGTTTGCGTACCGCCAGTACATTTATGTTCCGCTCAACAGGAGTGGAAATATTCTTCGATACTAAATGGTGGAACCAGTTGCCGGTAAATTTTGGAATAAGATATTCACACCTGCTGGATCCCGATGCCGGCAACCGGTTTTCGAACCGCTGGGAATTCGTATTGCCGTTAAATCTTTTAAGCCGTTAACGGGTTACCACTAACTCTTGAGCATTTCTCCGTAACTCCATCCTTTCGCCATTGCATTTACGGCCCTCGCTATCCTTTTGGCTCTTGTACTATCAGATTTTCCACTGGTAACCCATTTACTGAAATAGCGCTGGTGCGAATTGGGAAGTTTTTTGAAATTGGCCAAAGCCCCGGGTTCATCAGCAAGACATTCGAGTAATTCTTTACTGATTTCAAATTGTCTTTTGTCTATAGAGAGTTGCACATTCAGCATTGCACCTTTATTTTTTCCGATTGCTTTTCTAATTTGTGCATTCAGCGGCATAATAAAAACCCCACCACCCATCGGTAAAAGGCTAATCATTTCAATGGATTGTTTATCAAGTTTCCCCTTTACGCGAAATGAGTTATTATGTTCCGGCTTTAATTGTGAAACAATTTCTGCCGGTATTTCAATGATGGTCCACCCCGTTTTTTCTCCCTGGTCTCCAAATTTTTTTATAAGGGCGGTAAATCTGACCATCTCGTTTTTGCCCAAATATAATTCTTCAATGATTTGTTGCGAAGGGCATTTATAATTAATTAATAATTTCCACTCAACTGGTCCAGCACGTACCGCGCATCCTGCCAGCTTAAATAAGATTCAACAACCCCGATGTCTGTAAAATAATTAGCGGTGTAATTGTAAGTGGTCTGTCTACCCCTGCTTCCGAAGTAGGCATATTCTTCGTCGTATATGTGCGGAGCCACGGTTCCCCGAAGTTCAACTACAGCATATCCATTGTAGGTGTCAACAATGTAGTTGCCGGAATAATAATCAACATAGGAAACAATTCCTTTTTCATGGCTGTGTATCCAGTCGTTGTTATCAACAGGTGTATACAGAATGTCCCTTTTTGTACAACCCACCAAAAACATGGTGGTGAAAGCGAGTAAAATGTAGATCCTTTTCATGGCTGTGTGTTTATGCCTATATGACTGACAATGAAGCCGAAAGATTGTTAAAGACTCGTTATTATGGAATCCCTTTTGCAAACGCAAAATTGTCATTGCCTGCATTTCATAATGTTTTAGCTTCGGGTAAACTCAAGCGAATCTGATAATTAAAAAAACTTTATCATGTTACAATCAGGAACAGTGGCACCGGATTTTGAATTAAACGCCACACCCGACCAGAAATTAAGTTTGAAAGAACTGAAAGGAAAACGTGTGATCCTTACCTTCTACCCTGCCGACTGGAGCCCCGTGTGCGGCGACCAGATGGCCCTTTACAATGAAATGCTTAAATACTTTCACAAGTATAGCGCAGAAATCATTGGCATTTCTGTCGATAGCAAATGGTGCCACATGGCATTCGCAGAAGCAAGAAAATTGCATTTTACATTACTGGCAGACTTTGAACCCAAGGGCGCAGTCTCCAAACTTTACGATGTGTATAACGAGGTATCAGGCACCAGCAAAAGAGCGCTTTTTGTTATTGATGAAGAAGGAATCATACAGTGGAGCTATGTTTCACCCAATGGTATCAATCCTGGCGCAGACGGCATACTCAACGCACTCGAAGAAATGAGCACAGTAAAAAAATTAATCGTGTAAATATGTCAAAATTAAAACCACCCGTAAATGAATCGGACAAGCATACCGGCAATAAAAGTAGTGGTATAGTATTAGTGGAGTTTGGCGATTACCAATGTCCGCATTGCGGCCATGCTCATCCCCTGCTAAAAAAACTGATCCGCGAAGCAGGAAGTGAATTTGAATTCGTATTCAGGAACTTTCCATTACAGGAAGCACATCCCCAGGCATTCATGGCCGCATTAGCAGCCGAAGCCGCAGGCGAACAGGGAAAGTTCTGGGAAATGCACGACATGATTTTTGAGAACCAGAATATTCTCCAGGGACCGGCGTTCCTCGATTTCGCGGAACAACTTGCCCTGGATTTACATAAATTCGGAGCCGATTGGAAAAGTGCTAGAATGGTTTCAAAAGTAGAAGAGGATTTTGAAAGCGGCATAAGAAGTGGCGTGAACGGAACGCCCACTTTCTTTCTCAATGGCGAAAGGTTAAATACATACGATGGCGATTACCAGTCTTTATTAAATGCTGTGCGTGCACCCCACTCGGTATAAAATTATTTTTTTTCCCGGCGTTCAATATCCTATGAGTGTAGGTTCAGGTGTAGAATGATTATTGCATTATACTGAAAAACATAATATATGAAATCAATTCTTCCAATTCTATTTGTGGTCTTTATGGCCTCTTGCGGGCCTTCCGACGACGCTATTACCAAAGAGGTAAACACTTCGCTCACCAGTTCCGGAACAAGCGTAACTGCGCAGGTGAGTAACGGTGTGGTTACATTAACGGGTGTATGCCCCGATGAGGCCTGCAAAACCTCGAGTGAAGCAGTGGTTAATGTTGTAAAAGGAGTTAAATCTGTAGTAAATAACATTACCGTTCCTCCACCTCCGCCACCCCCTACTCCGGTTGTTATAAATCCAGATGATTCGTTAAATACTGCTGTCAACGACATTATCGCTAAGGACTATCCCAATGTTAAGTCAACTGTCAGCGGCGGAGTGATAACACTTACCGGTGATATTAAAAGGTCGCAGCTTACAGGTTTGATGC
>JBDTMM010000103.1:0-7719 GCA_039934275.1 Flavitalea sp.
AATGTACGTATGGCGCCCGTCACGCCCCGCCTCCGGTAAGCGTGGAAACATTAGGGAGAGGGCGTTGGCGAAGTCTTAAACTGATCGCATGTGCTTTCTTAAGAAACGCGGTTAACATCCCCAATAAAATAACAATCTTTACTACCGTATTGGAGATGTGGTATTTTTCTTTTCGTGATAGCCATTGTAATATCAATCCTATTATTAAAATGCCAATAGGAAGGTGCACCAACAATGGGTGAAGTTTTCCAATAAAATTTAAAAATGTAAGTAGCAATAGTTTATTTTGAATGATTAAAAAATGACCTGTAATTCGTTAATTGTCTTTCACTACCGTACCGCTGCCCGCGATATGTGTGTTTACATCCGGTGAGCCCCAATAGCGCACATCACCACTGCCATTGATTTCCAAGTTTAGTTTTTCTTTTACGTTTATTTCGGCATTCCCGCTTCCGGAAATGCGAATGCCTGTTTTGTTTGTTTCAAGATCCTTCGCTTTGATATTTCCGCTGCCATTAATGGCTGCGTCAACATCATTTGCCATACCGGCAAGTTGCATCTTTCCACTACCCGATAATTGTGCCTTTAATGATTCGGCCTTCAAATCATAAATGATGTCGCCGCTGCCGGAACTTTCAATTTCAAGTTGACCGGGAGAAGGAATGCGGTTCTCGGTTTGTACATTGCCCGACCCGAATAATCGTAATGCGCGCAGTGCGGGTGCAAAGAGCGTAATTTTGATTCCGTGTGGAGAATCAATGTTGTAATTTCTTTTTTGCCTGATGTTAAGGGTATTGTTGTCAACCACCACTTCAATAAATTCCTGGAGATTTTCTTCGGCTTCTACTTTAACGCTGTTGGTTTCTGCACTCGAAATGCTTACATCGAAAGATCCGAAACTTTGTATCTGGTCAAAATTTCCAACAGTACGCTGCTGCTTAGTTAAGGGACCCTCGCCATGCACGGACCTGCTGGTAAAAGTGCTACATGATACCAGTACTATCAATCCAAGTGATAATAGAAGTGTGTTTTTTTTCATGAATATGCATTTAGTGAATAACACCATTGGACTATCAAACCCAGGTAAAGGTTACAGTCAATCAAATTTAGATTAATATAGATACATCGCCATTTATTGGAAAACCCGTGCAGGTAAGAATCTTCCCTTTTGCAATTTCTTCGTCCAGCAAAACTTCATTGTTCGACATCCAAACTTTGCCGCTAACGCAGGTCGCCGCGCAGGTCCCGCATTGCCCGTTTTCGCAACTGAAGGGTAATTCTATTTTCAGCTTCTTGGCAGCGCTTAATATAGTCGAAGGATATTCAACCGAAAATTTATATTGCTGTTTAGCATAACTAACGGTTACCTGGTGCGGCTTGATGTCGGGCGGCATCCTGATGTGAGTAGGTTTTTCTATTTTAAATATTTCCTTTTTAATATTGGAATGTTGTACTCCGAATGTGGAGAGTTTAAATTGAATCATCCTCATATAGGCCGCTGGCCCGCACACGTAAAATAAATTCTCAAAAGAATTGTCTACCTCGTGATCGAATAACAATTTTTCCATGCTCTCCGGTGTTAATCTTGCGTTCCTGAGATATAACGAATCACTCAATAAAAATTCAATGTTAAGCTGCTCTGAATTTTTTTTCTGCAGTTGTATTAACCCATTATAAAAAATAGTATCATGGTAATTGTTATTGCTGAAGAATAAAAAAATTTTTATGCGGTGATCGATCTTCAGCACTGATTTAATTAATGAATAAATGGGAACAATACCACTGCCAGCAGCAAAAAAAATCAACCTCTCGTATTGCATTAGGTTTTCGGGGATAGTAAAAAAGCCATTGGCGCCAATGGTTTGCAGCTTGTCACCTATTTTTGTCTGGTCGTGCAACAACCTTGATATCTCCCCATTGTCGATTCTTTTAACGGTAATGGTTAAAGGTTCATCAAGATTTGGGGAAGAAGACATACTGTAACTTCTTCTGATCTCCAAACCATTTTTTCCATTAAATAAAAAGGTAAGAAATTGCCCTGGCTGGTAAGGAGTATCATGAGCGGGATTTATTAACTGAAATGATTTGGTATAGTTTGTTTCGCGTATAATATCCGATACATATAGATCATAAACTGCAGTAGTTCGCATTTTATCCATGCGCTAAAATAATTTAATCAGCATATATAAAATAAAAAAGGAAGCGGATTGTCCGCTTCCTTAGCTGCGCTGTATTATCCCGAGCTGATTATCTCCTTATCGTCTATCGTGTAGATCCATTGGATGTGCCATTTGATCCTGCACCTGATGTAGCTCCTGTTTCTGTACTGTTGGTTGAACCTGATCCATTAGTTGTACTCCAATATGCCATGCACCATTTGCAGCCATATTAACAGTTGCTCCTGTAGAGGATGAATTAGTTGAGGACTGCATAGGTGTTGTTTGTGCGCTTGCTGCAGATATTGTGCCTGCCATTAAAAGCGTTGCCGCTAATGCATTTACTAAAGGTTTTTTCATCGATTTCATATACATCATTTATGTAATTAATAGTAGGATTTTCAGTGATGAATTCTTATTATGATAGAAATCAAAGCAATTAGGCCATCCGGATAAAATGCAGTGTTTACACTGAAGTCGAATATGTAGGGATGAAATTGCCTTTATTGATACTTATTGTGGGAGCTTATTCACTTTTTGAGGTGATAATTATGATCCCGGGCAGTTTTTTTTCGGTATTTGCCAATTTTAGTCCTGTTCAATGCATCAATTTGTTCGGTCATGTGTGTTTTTTAACCTTCATATTGCGGCTAGGTTCCTTGGGTGTAGTATTGCCAATGAAACAGCGTTGTGAAAAAAAGTGTAGGTATTCCTTCCGGATATAGGGTAGGTGATTGCTCCTGAAATACCACAGCTCGGAGGGTAGTAAAACTTTAGTCTGTGCCTTCATTTTTAATTTACCTGTAAATTTTCGGGTAGGTATGCCATTAAAAATAATTTCGACAGAAAATATATTCTGTTCATGATCGGTAAAAGTCTGTGATATTTAAAGGTAGTTTGTTTACATAAAAAAGCCACCGGTTTCTCGCCGATGGCTGACGCCTTGCGTCTCAGCTATTTTAATGGAAAATCCTGGTTAGGCAATACTAACGAGATGTTTCCATGAATTTACTGCTGAATGCATGAATACCTCCTTTTCTTTGATGAGTAATAAAGTTACAAAATCGATCCAAATAAAAATCAATAAAACCGAATTTTATAACGCCTTTTCCTTCACATGAACGGCCCATCTTTCGAGCATTACTACCAGCTCTTCTATATTTAAAGGTTTGCTTATATAATCGTCCATACCCGAGCGAATGCATTCTTCCTTGTCGCCCAGCATCGCATTTGCCGTCATGGCAATGATCACCGGCTGAATGCTCAAACACAACCTGATCATTCTCGTGGCTTCCAGACCATCCATTTCGGGCATCTGCACATCCATGAAAATTAAGTCGTAGTTTTTTTCGCTGACTATTTCCAAAACTTCTTTACCATTCTGTGCGATCTCCACTTCGTAACCCAGTCTTTTAAGGATCATTGTAATAAGTTCCTGGTTCATTAAATTATCTTCCCCAACCAATATTTTCATTGGGTAATTCTTCGAAAATGCTTCGGATAGTTTTAATAAACCGGCATTGGAATGAATAAGCGCGGCTTGATGTTGGGCGGCTTTTTCTCGAACCGTTTCATGTATGCCGCCATCGCGCCCTGCATATTCCCTTAAAATATCATTGATAGAATTAATTAATGACTCACTGCAACTGGTTATTGAATTTAAATATTGCAATTGTTCGCTCGTAAGATTGGTGCCCGATAACATGGTTGCCATACCAATTACGCCATTCATAGGAGTGCGGATCTCGTGACTGAGTTTTACAAGTAATTCGCTTGTTGACCTTTCTACCGCTACAATTTCCTCCTTTATTTTTTTCTCATTTTCTCTTGCGTATAACAAAAGTTCATCACGTTCGTGGAGCTTACTGCTTAGTATCAACCGACTATTACTAAGTTTACGGGTCATTAACTTGTGATAGATCACTGCTGCTACCGCAACCACGCCAATTACGGTTAGTTGGAACCAGGTAGTAAGCCAGAATGCCGCTACCAGGAAAATTCCCAGCGTTTCCTTTAATAAAAAGTCAGTCATATTATTCAATTAAAAAATCAGTTTTAAAGAACCCTAATCTTATGATTTTGAATGAAACCATCCTTGTTAAGTGTTAGGATATAAATACCCGGACGAATATTATTCAGGTCGATGGTATAACTTCCTGAAGAAATGATATTAAGTATGCCTGTCTGTGCTGTCTGTCCTCCATCCGTTCTAAGTTGGTAATTGTATTTGCCTTTTGCAAACTGGCTAACAGTGAGTTTAATGTGATTTTTTGCAGGGTTTGCCACCATTATTTCTTCGCCTTCATTTCCATCCGTGATGGTTACCACTTTCGAGAACATGAATTTTCCATCGATATCGATACTCCTGATGCGGTAATAAATTTTTCCAGTCGAGGAAGTCAAATCAGAAAAAGTATAATCTCCAATTCCCGGAGTGCTGCTGCTTGCAACAGTTCCGACCTTTACAAATGTTCGTCCATCGGTACTGCGTTCTACTTCAAAATGATCCACATTCTTTTCGTTGGTGGTTTTCCATTCTACAAGAACACCGGTTGGTTCGCGATAAGCATAAGTACCAAGGAATGTCAAAGGGAGAACGGCAGAAATACTTCCGAAAGTTAGTGGTCCGAATGTTGAGAGTGTATTGGAGGTGATATTTCCTGTAGTGGTAACATTACCCGTTGCTCCGGCACCCTGGTCTGTCCAGAAGCCACCGGTATAATATGCCGCTCGTATAGAGGCTAGGGGATATTGTGGGAATGTTATTTTAGAATTATCCCAGTTCATCGCCACGTTCGCAGAACCGCCGCTGATCTTATTGATCTGCCAGTATTCAAACCTGTCTACCGATACAAGCGGTGATTGAAGATTAGCGGTATTTGTGGTAGTTACATAATGATGTACATTAAATTCAGAGGAGAGGGAAAGATTGGTTAATTGAACTGTTCTTTCAACGGTACCGTTACCAACAGGAAATACAAAATCGGTAGTGCCGAATTTTTTTACCCACCCGCTTACGTGGTCGCCATCGCCATCGCCAGTATACGAAGATCCCGCTTCGTAAACCAGGTAATTTGGTGTTGCAGAACTTGAAATAATGCCATTACTAAAAGTATGAACACCCGAAACGTCGAGATTATTATTTAATAATACACCACCAGCGTTGCTCGTAATAAGATTATTTGTTCTGAACTGTTGTGCGCCTGCAACGGTCTGTTGCGAGGTTCCATTCAGATAAAGCGTTCCGGATCCTATGGCCATTGCACTTTGCGCATTGCTAAGGGTTTGTGCAACATATAAGTTGCCGTTGTTAGTGAGGGTAGAGGTACTTGCATTTGTAAATCCCCCGCTAACATATACTGTATCCGACGAACCCGTTGTTAACAGTATGCCGGAATTATAAAGATCCGTTTGCGCACCTGCACTCATAACGAATGTGGCCAGGATTAAGAAAATGTTGATAATTTTTTTCATGAGATATTTTTTGGCAGTTAATTAGTTTGGTTTCTGGTAAGCTCGGCAAGCTCTGCTTTTAATTCATCCAGCCTATGTTGCTGTTGCTGTAAGGAATTTATTAATACAGGAACAAGTTCCGCATAATTTAATCCAAGATTCTCTTTGGTTTCGTCTCCAATTACCACTTCAGGCACTACTTTTTTTACTTCCTGAGCAATTAGGCCGATTTTATGATTTGAAGCTGGCGAGGTTTTCCAATTGTAAGCCACAGAGCGCATCGCCATTAGCGATGACAGACCGTATGTGAGAGGTTCGATATTTGTTTTTAGTCTTGCATCGGAGGTTTGAATGGCGCCATTTGTAGCCCATACGGATGCCCATCTTGTGGTAGAATTCCCTAAAGTAAACGAATTGTCTACTGAAGGCGCCAGAATACCTCCAACGGATAGTTTTTCGGCTGGTGCGTTGGTTCCTATACCTATATTACCACCGGAAGTAATTCTCATTCTTTCATTAGTTAGTGCAGTACCAGCTGTAAAAAAAATGAGATCGTAACCTGCACTTCCATTTCCGATTACAAAATCAGTACCTGTTCCATACAGGTACGCTTTATTTATTCCATTTAATACAGGATATGCAGGATTGTTAGAAGCACTTGAATTGATTCCCATGTCAAGGAAATTGACCACGTCGTCCCCGTTATTTGCTGTGGCAACAAGATCTGAGCTCGCAAATGCTGCTGAGGAAGTGTTCTGAATATTTAACTGCAGATAATTATCAATGGAGCCCTTTCCACTTATTACATTATAAGAAGCGGTATGACCTGCTTCTACCAGTAATTTTTCAGGGTTAAGGCCATCGGGAGCAGTGGTATCGATAGTTACTTTGCCATTTTCGTTTATGCGTAACCGCTCTGAATTACTTGTAGTAAACCGTAGATCGGACAATATAGTTGTTCCACTTCCCTGGTAAACTGCATCGAGGCCTGAACCCCCGGTATAATTTACTGCTCCTCCAGCCCTGGGGATAAACCGGAACTGCCCGATAGTGTCTCCAGCCTGTAAGTTCTGACCCGTTCCAAAGACACCCCTCGATTTTCTTATTTGAAATCCACTAGTAATAGTGTTTAACCCATTTGTATGATCCGCAAAAATATAATCGTCGCCGTCTTCGGTGCCGGAGTTATTTGCAAAATGCAATCCACCTGTTGGATTACTTGTTCCAATGCCAAGAAATCCAGCTGTCGATAACCTTATTGCTTCAATATTATTTGTGATGAAGGAGAAATCATAGTTGGTATTTGATCCTAATAGTTTTGCGGCGGTCTTAACATTGTTTCCACCCTCATTCCATGCACCACCAATAGTACCCCCTTTTTGAATGGGCACATCCTGCGCCATGATCTGCCATCCTGTACCATCACTGATTACCCTCACTGCTTCATAGGATTCATCCAGTACAGCGGTAAGTTGCCCGTCTATCATTTGTGATGAAGTCGTATTTACTGTAACTACCGGAACGGGAATTGTTGCGCTCGCATTTTTAATCCAATAAGCTCTTCCTGTGCAGGTAGTAGCATCTGGTAAACTAACGGTAATATCGGTTGTTCCTGTGAACGCAGCATAATAATCATTAATATCCAATGATGTGGAGGATGTAAATGTTCTTATACTCAATGCAACCGATCCTCTAACTTCAAGTGTTGAGTTTGGAGTGATCGTTGTGCTTGAAATTCCTGTCTGTGCGCTGGCCCCAGTAACCGATAGCACCATTAATAGGATATATATTAATACATTTTTCATGGTATCATTTATTATGAAAGCATTATTCAGCCTGATGTTTTTTCAAACCTTCAATATTCATTTCTATAGCTTTTATCTGTGATTCCTGTTCCTGTATTGCATTAATAAGAACGGGTATCAGTTCAGAATAATTCATACCAAGATTTTCCTTGGTTTCGTCTCCAATAACTACTTCAGGAACCAGTTTTTTTACTTCCTGTGCAATGAGACCAATTTTAGAACCACCCTGAGGTTCATTAATCCAGTTGTATCTCACCGGTTTCATGGCCATCGAGACCAACATCACCGAGCGCAAGCAGGCCGAG
>JBDTMM010000104.1:0-7583 GCA_039934275.1 Flavitalea sp.
CAAACAAACTGCTCGACTTTGATCTTGCTGCTAATAATGGCGGCTGGCAATGGGCAGCGGGCAGTGGTTGTGATGCGGCGCCCTATTTCAGGATATTTAATCCAGCACTCCAAACCAAAAAATTTGATGCAGAGTGCACTTACATTCGAAAGTTTGTACCCGAGGTGGAAGGTTTCGCTTATCCATCACCGATAGTACAGCATGAATTTGCGAGAAAGCGTGCCCTAGAAGTGTATGGAAAGGCGTTAAAGCGATCTTTATGAAATAAATAAAGGCTTTTGTGTCATTTCAATTTTATTGATGGCGCTGTGAACACTGATGAATTTCATCACTGCTTCTTTCCCTTTTTTACCAAGGCTGAGGGAAAAATCGTTCACATACAATTCAATGTGTTGTTTCATTACAGATTCTTCCATTTCCAGGGCGTTGTTCTTTACAAAATCAGATAACACACTTCCTTGGGCGTAGGAATATTGCAGGCTTTTTTTAACTAGCCTATCGATTTTTCTTGTCAGTTCAATATCCATTTCCCTTCTTGCAACGATGCCGCCTAAAGGAACGGGGTAACCGGTTTCCTCTTCCCAGAAAGCGCCGAGGTCCGTTTGTTTTACGAGGCCCTTATCCTGATATGTGAATCGATTTTCGTGAATGATTACGCCAAGGTGAACGGACTGGATATTTTCGAGTGTGCCTTTGTTTTTCAATACAAATTCTTCAATTTCATCATATCGCAAAAACACTTTGTTATGTGCTTCGGGATAGGCCAGAGAAAACAAAACGTGTGCGGTAGTATATTTTCCTGGTATCGCCACCAAACACTGACTGGTAGCGGGTGCGGGTACGGGAAACGAAGAAATCAATAATGGTCCGACACCCTTTCCAAGTGCGGATCCGGAATTCAACACCACATAATTATCCTGTACCAGCGGAAGTGTTCCATAGCTTATTTTGGTCACGTCTATTTTACCGGCAATAGCCATTTCATTCAGCGTCTGAACATCTTCCATTACGAGGTCGAAGGATAAACCTTCGGTATCTATTTTGCCATTCACCATTGCGTCGAAAATAAATGTATCGTTCGGGCAAGGTGAAAATCCTAATGTTATTTTCATAATATAATCTTTCTAACTAACGACTTTAACAAGATTCCTGCTAATAATCTAATAGTATTCTTTTCAATTCATTGTTGAGGTTTTGAACGGCCTCTTTTATTTTCCAATGTTGTTTATTTCTTTCTCCCGCAAAGTTGGAGATGGACCTTAGCTGCAGAAAAGGAATATTTTCCATCAGGCACACATAATGGAGTGCTGCGCCTTCCATCGATTCCACCACCGGGTTATATTTATCTATGAGCATCGCCACCTGTTCGGGTGATGAGCTAATGCAATTAACGGTGGCGCCACGAACATAGGGTAAATCGTATTTTTTAAATTGGTCAAGGTGTGGATTAAAAAGAAATTTATTGCTGAATGGTGTTTCATTGGTAGATATCAATCCAAGGTCAAATACATCGGTAAACTCATGATTTTCTAGGGCTCCAAGGTCCGCAAAACCATCTTCCTGAATAATAACAGTGCTGCCTGGGGGAAAGCTCTCGCTATACGTTCCTGCGATACCGGCCTGTATTACCAGGCCGGGGTTTAAACCCCGTACAATTTTTGTGAGCGTGTACGCTGTAATCGCTGATCCTATGCCAGTTACGGCACAGGAAATATTTTTATTTTCCTTTAAACCTTTAAGCCATTGGGTTGTTGCACTGATTTCGCTGTCTGTGGCTGATGTAAGTAGTATTTGCATCCAGACACCAAAGTTCGCTAAATCAGTAACACCTTGTACCTTTGCAAAAATTTTAGTTTTTTATGGTTTATCTCACCAGGCTCGAACATTTTAATGCCGCACATAAACTGTACAACCCTGCCTGGACAAGGGAACATAATGATCAGATTTTTGGTAAGTGCGCCAATGAAAACTGGCACGGGCATAATTATGAACTTTATGTTACCGTGAAAGGAAATCCAAACCCCGACACCGGATTTTTGTTTGATGCAAAGCAACTGAGCAATATTATCACAGAAAGAATAACCGATAAACTAGATCACAAAAACCTGAATGTAGATGTAGATTTCATGCATGGAAAAATGTGTTCCACAGAAAATCTTGCAATAGCGATCTGGCAACAGCTTCAACCATACATTCCGAATGAAGTTACATTGCATTGTATTAAATTGTATGAAACTCCACGGATATATATAGAATATTTCGGTGATTAATTTTTTGAACAGGCATTAATATAAATATTTTGTTAAAACGAGTTGCAGTTTTCAGGAAGGAGCATTTTAACGCCGCGCACCGGTTGTTCAATCCGTTGTGGGACATGAAAATGAATGACGATGTATTCGGCAAATGCAACAATCCTAATTTCCATGGGCATAATTATGAAGTGATCGTAAAACTCGTAGGAGAACCCGATCCTGCAACTGGTTATGTGATGGACATGAAAGTGCTGAGTGATATTATTAAAGAAACCGTTATCAGCGAATTCGATCACAAAAATCTTAACCTCGATACCAAATATTTCAAAGAACTGAACCCCACTGCTGAAAACATCTGTATCACTATTTACGAGTTATTACGTGAGAAGATAGAAGAACGCCTAGAATTACAGGTGAGGTTGTATGAAACGGAACGAAACTTTGTAGAATATCCGGTATCAATAAAATAAATTAGATGGCTTACAAGAAAACAGAAATATTTGATGAAGCAGTTACTACAGGTCTAATGGGCCATTACGAAAAAATACTTGCTCTGCTTGGGCAGGATTCCAAAAGAGAAGGTCTTGAAAAAACACCGGAGCGCCTTGCAAAGGCAATGCAATTTCTTACGCAGGGTTACGACCAGGATGCCAGGGCAATACTTGATTCGGCCAAATTTAATGAACCTGTGAGTGAGATGATCATTGTGAAAGACATTGAATTGTACAGCATGTGCGAGCACCATTTATTACCCTTCTTTGGAAAAGCGCACGTGGCCTATATTCCAAACGGATTTATTACAGGATTGAGTAAAATTGCCCGTGTAGTGGATGTGTTTGCAAGAAGGTTCCAGGTACAGGAAAGATTAACTACTCAAATCCTTGAGGCAATACAGGAATCTTTACAACCACTGGGCGTAGCAGTAGTGATCGAAGCATCGCATCTTTGTATGATGATGCGAGGTGTGCAAAAGCAAAATTCGGTGACCACCACTTCAGCTTTTTTTGGCGAGTTTGAAAAGAGTGAAACAAGAAGTGAATTCACCAAGCTGATATCCAAGCAACTTCATTAATATGAAAATAAAAAACCACAAATTTTAAACCCTACATGAAACAGGCTTTTATTTTCCCCGGCCAGGGCTCTCAATTTGTTGGAATGGGTAAGGACCTATTCGACAACAATGCCTTTGCAAAAAAACTTTTTGAACAGGCGAATGAAATATTAAAGTTCCGCATCTCCGACCTGATGTTCAGCGGAACCGATGAGGATCTTAAACAAACGAATGTTACCCAACCTGCGGTATTTCTTCATTCCGTGATCGCGTATAAATGCGCTGATCATGTAAAGCCCGATATGGTTGCGGGACATTCGCTTGGTGAATTTTCTTCGTTGGTGGCAAACGGTGCATTGAGTTTTGAAGATGGACTGAACCTTGTTTCCATTCGTGCTCAGGCGATGCAGAAAGCCTGTGAAATACTGCCTTCCACAATGGCTGCCATTTTAGGATTAGCAGACGAAGTGGTGGAGGGAATTTGTGCAGATACCTCTACCGAATTTGATGAAGTAGTGGTGCCGGCAAATTATAATTGCCCGGGACAAACAGTAATCAGCGGATCGATAAAAGGAGTAGAAGTTGCCTGCGAAAGATTAAAGGCTGCTGGAGCAAAGAGGGTATTGTTATTGCCAGTTGGTGGTGCGTTTCATTCGCCATTGATGGAGCCCGCAAAGAATGAATTGCAATCCGCCATTGAAAAAACAACCTTTTATCAACCATCCTGTCATATTTACCAAAACGTGGTGGCACGTGCGGTATTTAACCAGGAAGAAATAAAAAAGAACCTCGTGGAACAGTTGACCGGCCCCGTTAGATGGACGCAAACCATACAGGCGATGGTAGCTGATGGTGCGGGGAAGTTCGTGGAAGTTGGGCCGGGAAAGGTTTTGCAGGGTCTTGTTGCAAAGATCAGTAAGGGCGTTGAGGTTGCCGGCGTATAAATATTTTAATAATTATTAACTGATAATATTTAAGAATTCTAATGAAACAAATTGCCCTCGTTACAGGTGCCACTTCTGGTTTTGGCAAGGCTATTGCACATAAGTTTGCGGAGAATGGCTATAGTGTGATCATCACCGGTAGAAGAAAGGAATTGCTTGATGAACTCTCGAAAACCATAGAAGCAGCCTATAGTGTGAAGGTGCTGTCACTTAATTTTGATGTGCGTGATAGGGCGGCGGTGCAGCAGGCGTTTCAATCGATCCCTGAAAGCTGGAATAGCATCGATGTGTTGGTGAATAATGCGGGACTTGCAGCCGGACGAGATTATTTTGATGAAGCTTCTATGGATGACTGGGAGAACATGATCGATACCAATCTCAAAGGGTTGTTGTACGTAAGTAAAGCGGCTTTGCCTTTTTTAATGAATTCAAAAAAGCGGCACATTATTAATATCGGGTCTACAGCTGCAAAGGAAGTGTATGAAAAGGGAAATGTGTATTGTGCCAGCAAACACGCAGTGGATGCTATTTCCAAGGCAATGCGCATAGATATGTTGCGTCATAGGATCAAGGTGACCGCTGTTCATCCCGGCGCTGCCGAAACCGAGTTCTCCATGGTACGCTTTAAGGGCGACCAGAAAATGGCCGATTCAATATATGCAGGCTATACACCGCTTTACGCAGAAGACATTGCTGAAGTGGTGTATTACAGTACCACTTTGCCAGAGCATGTTTGCATAAATGATTTGGTAATTACTTCGTTGGCCCAGGCCAATTCTTTGTATTTATATAAGGGGTAATTCTTTGCGACCTTTGCAGTACTTCGCAAAGGGCACAAAAAATAAAATTAATACGCCCACTTCACCAGCGTTGCACCCCACGTAAACCCGCCACCAAAAGCAGCAAGCACCAAATTATCGCCCTTTTTTAATTTGCTTTCCCATTCCCATAAACACAAAGGAATAGTGGCAGCAGTGGTATTTCCATACCGTTCGATGTTGAGCATTACTTTTTCAAATGGCAGTCCCATGCGCTGCGCAGTGGCATCGATGATTCTTTTATTAGCCTGGTGAGGCACCAGCCACGCAATGTCATTACCGGTTAGATTGTTTTTTTCTAATAGCTCTGCGCTGATATCCGCCATTCCCTTCACCGCAAATTTGAAAACGGATTGTCCCTCCTGGTATATGAAGTGTTCTTTTGCAGTTACCGTTTCAATAGTTGCCGGTTTTTTCGAACCGCCTGCTTTCATGTGCAAATAGTCTGCACCACTTCCATCACTTCTTAATAAACTATCCATTACACCAAGCCCTTCATTATTGGGTTCGAGTAAAATCGCAGCGCCGCCGTCACCAAATAAAACACAGGTAGCTCTATCGCTGTAATCCACAATCGCACTCATCTTATCGGCCCCTACTACCACCACTTTTTTATACCTGCCGCTTTCAATGAACATGGCACCGGTGGTAACACCGTATAAAAATCCGGAACAGGCAGCACCAAGATCGAAGCTCCAAACATTTCCTGCGCCAATCTTATTGCAAATGATATTCGCGGTTGCAGGAAAGGTCATATCGGGGGTAACGGTACAGCAGATGAGGCAGTCGATTTCTTTTGGATTAATGCCTCTTTTTTTGCAAAGGTCCAGTACTGCGGGGGCTCCAAGGTCAGAAGTTCCTTTTCCATTTCCCCTCAGTATCCTTCGTTCAGAAACACCTGTTCTGGTTTTTATCCATTCATCGCTGGTATCCACCATTTTTTCAAGGTCGGCATTTGTTAGTTTATCATCTGGAAGAAAAGCGCCTATCGCTGTAATCGCTGCCGTAATTTTCGTCATCGGATTTTATTAGAGAGCGCAAAATACGTTTTTCTTATTTTTGCGGCCATGATCGCTTTTCTAAAGGGAAACTTTGTCCGTAAAACCCCGGCGATGGTGCATGTGGAAGTGAATGGGGTTGGTTACGAAGTGCACATTAGTCTGAATACCTATTCCGAAATCGTAAGCAGGGATCACGGCACACTTCATACCTACTTTCAGGTGAGAGAGGATGCCCACCTGCTTTTTGGTTTTTTTGAAGAATCGGAAAAAGAAATGTTCATCCAGCTGCTCAGTGTTTCTGGCGTGGGAGCATCCACCGCTCGTATGATGTTAAGCGCGATGAAGCCCACTGAGATTGCATCTGCCATTATTCAGGGTAACACGAAGCTGCTCGAATCCATCAAAGGAATAGGAAAAAAATCTGCCGAAAGAATTATACTCGAACTGCGCGATAAGGTTCACAAGACGATAGGGCCGGTAAATAATGGCGCATTGATAAACAATAGTTTGGAAGGGGATGCGTTAAATGCTCTCATCTCGTTAGGAATAGCCCGGAACATTAGTGAACAGGCTATTTCGAAGGTCAGGAAAAACGATCCGGACCTTCAGAAAATTGAAGAGGTGATCAAACAAGCCCTTAAATACATCTAAGCCTATCAGAACAAAGCTCTACCTAACTATTCCATAGCATACCAATTGGTACGGAAACTAACTACTATTTTGAGAGCAACCTTCTCGCTGTTTGCCGCGATCCTTATTTCTGCGTCTATACAAAAATCCTATGCTCAAAATCGTCCCGATTCCACCCTTAGCCAACCGAAAAATACAGATACACTTCCGAAAAAACCTTTAGATCTTACCGTTTCCTCCACTCCGGATACGCTACGCTACCCGCTTACTGACCGGAGGGGCGACCGATATACCAACCCGTCTCTCCACGGGCTGGGACTTGCCGATCCATCTAACATCTCCGATTCAGTGGAGTACGACCCAAAGACCCGCCAGTATTATATTATTGAAAAGATTGGCAGCTTCTATTACCGTAAACCCACGGCGCTTACGTTCGATGAATTCCTGGCCATGCGCTCGAAGATGGAAGAGAACGAATACTTCCGCACAAGAGCAGATATCCTTTCAGGCCTTAACTATAAATTACCAAAACCAAAAATGGCCATCACCGATAACCTGTTCAACAGGATATTCGGGCCGGGTAAAGTAGATATCAAACCACAAGGTGACATCAACATCACCGCTGGTTACCAGGGACAGAATATCAAAAACCCCGCATTGCCGGAAAGAGCAAGAAAAAACGGTGGCTTCGATTTTGACGAAAGCGCCAACATCAGCGTAATCGGTAACATCGGCAGCAAATTAAAACTGCCCATCAGTTATAACACGCAGGCCAATTTTGATTTTGAAAACCAGTTAAAACTCGATTACTCAGGCAACGACGACGATATAATAAAAAGGATCGAAGCAGGAAACGTTTCGTTTTCATCAAAGGGATCGCTGATACC
>JBDTMM010000105.1:0-7542 GCA_039934275.1 Flavitalea sp.
TACATTGAATGAAGCACTGGAGACTACCAAGATCCACTCGGTTGCGGGCAAATTGCCAGATAATGCTACACTGATATCAAAGCGTCCTTTCAGGGCTCCGCACCATACCGTTTCAGACATTGCATTAGTAGGTGGTGGAAGTATGCCGCAACCAGGAGAAATATCACTTGCGCACAACGGCGTTTTATTTCTTGATGAATTACCAGAGTTCAAGCGCACCGTACTGGAAGTATTGCGGCAACCGATAGAAGAAAGAAAAGTAATTATCTCGCGTGCGAAATTAACCGTAGAGTTTCCTGCGAATTTTATGCTGATAGCCTCTATGAATCCGTGTCCGTGTGGATTCTATAATCATCCTGATAAAGATTGTCATTGCCCGCCTGGAACAGTAATGAAATACCTGAACAAAATCTCAGGTCCGCTACTCGACAGGATCGATCTGCACGTGGAAGTGACACCCGTATCGTTCTCTGAACTCACCTCAGGAGAAAGTTGTGAAACCTCGACAGTTATACGCGAAAGGGTTATAAGATCAAGAGCATTGCAGGCATTCAGATTTCAGGGCTGCAATGGTATTCATTCCAATGCAATGATACCAGCAAATTTATTGAAAGAGGTGTGTGCACTGGATCATGCAAGCCAGCAATTATTAAAACTGGCGATGAATAAATTGAGTCTTTCTGCAAGAGCTTATGATCGAATATTGAAAGTGAGCCGCACTATTGCGGATCTTGCAAACTCAAATAATATCCTCGCAGAACATCTTGCCGAAGCCATTCATTTCCGGACATTAGACAGGGAAGGCTGGGCGGGGTGAGTTGGGTTGAATCTACTTCGTGCCTTGATGGTTCAATGCATTAAATGGATTTTTGAACCACCAAGGCACGAAGAATTTTAAAGGATCACGAAGAGTACTAGAAAGTTAATTTATCTCCTCAAACAACAACCCTACATTCGGGTCAAGGATTATTTTCTCCGCATCACTTCCCATTGGAATTTTGAAAGTGGTCTCTTTCTGCGATACCCTTATTGATTTTGTCACCTCTCCATCTTTATTCACTACCCTCAACGTTAAAGGAAATTCAAATAACGGTTCGTTTTTTTGCATGACCATAACCGTTAGTGTTCCATTGTCATACGACTTTGTTACCTTGATCTGCGGCTGACCCGGCACATACAGCCATTGATGAAAGAATTGTTTAAGATCCTTTCCGCAAACTTTTTCCATCTCGGTCCTGAAGTTTTCCGTTATCGCATTCTTCCCCGCATAAGCTGAATAATAATTACGGATACCTTTCCAGAAGATGGTATCACCCAATTGTTTCCTGAGCATATACAATATCCATCCTCCTTTTTCATAGGAATTGGGATTTAATAAATTTATATAATTTTTCTCGGTACTATCCACCACCGACCCTGACCCATTTTTTGAAAAGCCAATGACCTTTCTCCTGTTTTTAGCGAATTCTTTTTTTGCCGAATCTTCTCCAAAAGCATTTTCTATATATGCTAATGCCATAAAAGTTGCGAAGCCCTCGCTTAGCCATACGTGCGAGAAGTCCCTTTCCGTAAGCATGTCGCCAAACCACTGGTGCGCAATTTCATGGGCAATGAGTTTATCTAACCCGCCACCACTACCCACCGAATTTTCACTATAGAAAATGGCACCCGCATTTTCCATTCCCCCGAATATCGTTTTTGACTGCACATTGGCGAGTTTCTTATATGGAAATGGTCCGATGTTCTTTATGAAAAAAGATAAAACTTTTGTGGCCACTGCGTAATCCTTAAATCCTTCCATCCTGTTTCCCGGGAACACCCATGAATACACCGGAATGGATTCCGCATCGCCCTGGTAGTTTACTGCAAATTCTGCTATGCCTATAGCCATCACTTTCGTAGGCAGGTCAACGGTTTCGCGCCAGTGTGTGAGTTTTAATTTATCTGTGAGATTGGTTTCTTCTACCTGTACACCATTGCTAATTACCTGGTAATGTACCGGTGCAGTTACGATAAAATCAACGGCAGCTTTATCAGCCGGCTCGTCTTTGCAAACGAGCCAGTTCCTTCCGCGGTTCGGCCAGTTGTCTGCAAAAAAAGTACGTTGGTTAAATTTATTTTTACTTATGATCAACCCATCAGCGGGAATTCCACGATAATCAATCCTTACCTTTTTATCGCCTGATTTTTTTCCGTCAAGGTTAATCCTGACTTTATCATCACTATGAGTGAAGCTGAGCGGTTGCTTTGTTTCTTCATCCCATACGCCCCAGACCTTCATTCCCTTGCCATTTGCTTTCCTGGAAACGAGGTCCAGCCAAATTTTGTCAGAGGAATTGATGAACCGGTAATCAATAACGGCAGAGCATTTAATGGAATCATTCGCATCGTTCACTTCAATATTAAAATGATAATGAAGGATATCAATATCATTATCTTCCTGTGAATAACCGCCCACACAAATTAGGGTGAGCAATAATATGAGTAGAGGTTTCATCATAGATTTTCAAGCATATCCACCACTTTTTCTCTTTTCAATATCACATAACCGATACGGTCGTTGCTCACACCGTCCTTCAACTGGTAACTGAATTCCAGTTCTTCTTCCTTAACAGCCGTCTCGAAATATTTAAACGAAATATTGGAGAAGTCTTTCAACTCTTCACTTATTTCGTACAAATGGGTTGACATGATAAATAATGAATTCGTGATTTTGGTAAGTCCGCGTATAACGGTGCTTGAGCATTTCATGGCATCCTGTACGTTTGTTCCCTTGAACAGTTCATCGATAAGCACGAGCCATTTTCTATTGTCGTTAATTTTTACTATGGTATTTTTTATTCTCTGCACCTCGTTAAAAAAATAACTTTCGCCCTTCAGGATATTATCGACAACATTAATATTACTGAGCAGTCCGTCAAAAACGGTAATGGTCATTTGTTTTGCGGGCACGCCCATACCAAGGTGCGCAAGGAACACTGCTGAGCCTACTGCTTTTATAAAAGTGCTTTTTCCCGCCATGTTTGCACCGGTAAGAAAGATAAAATTCGAATTTACATTCATCTGTATGTCATATGGCACAGGATTGGGCAACAACACGTGGTATAAACCCTTGGCCTGGATAAAAGGTTCTCTTATTGCGGATATCTCGGGCATGCACAGGTTATAATGTTTCACCGCTGCGGCCATGGAGTACCATGCATCCAGCCTACCGTAAATATTGATCAGCTCGAAAGCTTGGTTCTTGTATGCGTGCCTGATGAACCGGCCGTACCTGATGGTTTCCGAAGGAGAAAATACTTTGCCTCCGGCAAATGCGGCCAGCTCTTCCGCCATAGGGTTTTCAATCAGGTCCTTTGTCCTCAATAAATATCTTTCTAAAGTTGGTGGAATTTCTTCGCCCTCAAATAACGATAGCAACTGCTT
This sequence comes from Flavitalea sp., assembly GCA_039934275.1. Classification (GTDB taxonomy): domain Bacteria; phylum Bacteroidota; class Bacteroidia; order Chitinophagales; family Chitinophagaceae; genus Flavitalea. Next base: position 3,427 of record JBDTMM010000105.1, read on the forward strand.
TATGCCGTGTAAAAAATCCGCAAAGTGTGTGAGAGAATATCTTAGTAAAGCAAAATCCGGCGCGTGCAACAGTTTGTACGACATCGAATTTATGAAGTCGTGACTCGCAGGAATGCTATCTATACCGCTTTCGTAAAACTTTGCCATTACCATCACTGTGCCATTTGAAATGCTTCCGGGCCAGTTTTGCATTTTTAGCTGAATCAGCTTTACGATATTCTGCGTTTCGACGATCAGCCGCGCATCACTGAAAGGATTTCGGAAAAAATTAAGTAACCATTCCTTTCCTTCAGCAGTTTTAGTGAAGTTCAGTTTACGAAAGATGGAAAATTCCTCTTCAGGATGAAAAAGATGCAGGTCATTGTAGGTAGTGCTGTCAACTTCCATAAGGCAATTGTTGTGATCAGTTTCTATCAAATTTCAAACGCTCACCCCTATACGATTCGTTACACTGCCCATTTCCATAAACCAAATTTCCGTTTACAAAGGTATGCGTCACTGCTGCCGGGAACTTAAAATCTTCCAGTGGGCTCCATGCGCATTTATACAGAATATTGGCCTTGTTTACGGTTGTTTCTTTTTTAAGGTCCACTATTACCAGGTCGGCGTGATAACCTTCCCTGATGAATCCCCGTTCCTTAATATTAAATAAGGTCGCCACCGCATGACTCATTTTTTCCACCATTTTTTCTATCGTGATCCTTTTCTCCTTTACATAGTGAAGCATTAGCAACACAGAATGTTGCACCAGCGGCAATCCCGCGTGGGCGTTCTCATATGGCTGGTTTTTTTCTTCCCAGGTATGAGGCGCATGATCCGTGGCGATTACATCCAGCCGGTCGTCATTGAGTGCGTTCCACAACGCCTCGCGGTTAAAACCTGCTTTAATAGCGGGGTTGCACTTGATAAGGTTGCCCAGCTTTTCATAATCCTGCGCGTCGAAATGCAGGTGATGCACGCACACCTCCGCCGTGATCCTTTTGTGTTTTAACGGAAAGAAGTTGCCGAATAACTGTAATTCTTTTTCAGTGGAGATATGCAGGATGTGGAGCCGACTGTCGTGTTTCTTGGCCAGTTGTACTGCCGCAAAAGAAGATTCAAAACATGCTTCCTCGTTCCTGATCAACGGGTGGTCAGACGGACGGAGCGTTCCCTTTTCCCCTTTTATTCTCTGGTAATTGGCTTTGATGATTTTTTCGTCTTCGCAATGCGTGGCAATCAGCAGCTCACTGTCCCGAAAAATGCGGTCAAGGGAAAGGTAATTGTCTACCAGCAAACCGCCTGTAGAAGAGCCCATAAAGATCTTTACCCCACAAACATCGTTTTTTTTCTGGTTCGTTTTGAGCACCTGCTCTGCATTGTCGTTCGAAGTGCCCATAAAGAATGAATAATTTGCGAGCGAACTCTGAGAGGCAATTGTGTATTTATCCTCTAAAAGTTCCTGAGTAAATACGGGCGGGATGGTATTGGGCATTTCCATAAAGGAGGTAACCCCACCCGCAACCGCTGCTTTCGACTCGGTATAAATAGTGGCTTTGCGAGTGAGACCGGGTTCACGGAAATGGACCTGGTCGTCTATTGCGCCGGGCAACAAATGTTTTCCTTCACCGTTTATTTCTTCGACCGAAGATTCAGAAGAGATGTGATTGGCAATTTTTGCAATCCTCCCATTTTTTATCAGTACATCCTGTGCGAGCGAACTGCCTTCATTGACGACGGTGATATTTTTAATCAGGTAATTTTCCATACTTTCATCCGAATGCTGATGCAATTTATTGTAAAATCTTTTAGCCGGGGAGTGAAACCAATAGTCGCCATTTGCTGCCTCATTTCAATTGCCCATGGCCAGTCTACCTATTTACCCCAAAATAACAAACACAGCCAACTGCTCGAAAGGCTCGAAATCAAACTCGGCATCAATTCAAATCTGAATCTATCCGCTGCAAAACCGTTCAGTAGAAGATTTGCCGTAGAGGCTGCTGAAAATGCAGACTCACTGTTACATATAAACGAAGTTCCCCTTTCGCCGTCCGATGATTATAATCTGCAGAGCCTGCTGATGAATAATTCAGAATGGGTAACGGGTGACCAGTCTTCATTCAAAAGCAAGCATCCCGTCTGGAACACCTTTTATAAAACCAAGGCTAATTTCTTTGAAGTAAATGAAAAAGATTTTTTTCTTTCCATCAACCCTGTATTGCAGGAACAGCAATCCAAAGAGATAAATAATACACAACGTACCTTTTTAAATTCGCGTGGGGTACTGGTTCGGGGAATGATTGCGAAACGTATTGGTTTTTATACCTCATTAATAGAGAATCTCGAGCGTACACCCATCTTTGTACAAAACAGGATAAATACTTTCCGGGCCGTTCCCGGTGCGGGCCGTTACAACATTTATAAAGTCACCGGCACCGATTATTCCGATGCACGCGGAGGAGTAACTTTTAATGCAGCCAAATATCTCGACTTCCAGTTTGCTTATGACAAAAACTTTATTGGTAGTGGTTACAGGAGTTTATTTCTGAGTGATTATGGGGCCAATTATTTATTCCTGAAGATCAATACGCGCATCTGGAAGGTGAACTATGAAAACATATTCATGGAACTGAATCCGCAGATCTCCGCCCAGGTTCGCGGCAATGATCTTTTGCTGGATAAAAAATATGCAACGATCCACCACCTCAGCTTTAATGCAACGCCATGGCTGAATGTGGGTCTTTTTGAGGCCGTAGTATTCGGAAGATCAAACCACTTTGATTTTACCTATCTCAATCCGATCATCTTTTTAAGAACGCAGGAAAAACAAAATAATAGCCCCGATAATGGCTTTGTAGGATTCGATGTAAAAGCAAATGTTCTTAAAAAGGCTCAGTTTTATGGTCAATTATTGTTCGATGAATTATCTGTAAAAGAAATAACAAAGGCGCGCGGTTATTGGGCAAATAAATTTGCAGTACAGCTCGGTGCCAAATATATTGACGCGTTTAATATTAATAACCTCGACCTGCAGGCAGAACTGAATATGGTTAGGCCGTTCACCTATTCTCACCTCGATTCAGTAGCCAATTATGGTCATTATAATCAGCCACTCGCGCATCCGTTAGGTGCCAATTTCATTGAAGCGATCGGCATTGTGAAATATCAGCCTTTACCGCGCTGGAACACTTCCGCAAGATTGATATTCTGGAAACAGGGTGTTGATTCTGGTGCAAGCAATTACGGCAGCGACATCTTTAAATTATACAACACCCGATCCGCAGGTGATTATGGCTATAAACTGCCAAGTGGCGTTCCTGCAACGGGTCTCAGTTTGCAACTGCTCGGGAGTTATGAGCTAAAAGAGAATTTATACCTAGATGGATCTATACTCGTAAGAAGATGGAGCACTTCCAACGACGTTCTTCCATCGCAAAATACCAGTGTATTCACCCTCGGCTTCCGATTGAATATGGCAAGAAGGGAATACGATTATTAAATCATCCTTCGAAGATCAGCGAGAAAACTACCTGCCTCGAATTCAGCTTATCAATCACATTGGAGAATTGCAATTTAGGATCGCGGCTATGGCTGTTCGATAAACCATTGCTCAGTTTTATTTCCGGTGATAATATAAACACCGGGAAGTAGAAACTGAATCCAATACCCGCTTCCACACCGTAATCTATCTTCTTCAGCTTCACCATCTCTTCCGCTTTCTTTGCCCTTGAATTGGAGGCAAGATCATATTCTGCTTTTCCCCCTGCAAACACATAGAAACGAAAATTATTGATACGGTCGGAATTGAATTTAATGTGTACCGGTAGGCCTACCAGTATAGACTCCACCCTTTTGGTCATTATCGGCTGTTCTTCCTTTGCCGGATCAGGATATTTTAAATGGTAAGTAAGATTTTTATAAGAAAATAACAACTGCGGGAAGATCGCCCTAAGCGTGAACCTTGGTGACAATTGTAGATTATGCATACCCGCAAGGCCAATGCCACCTGCATTTTCGGGGTAAACAGAAAGAACACTATCCGACGCAAGAAATTGCGGGTCATGTGACATCTGGAACCTCGATGTATTGTAAACGAGCCCAATGCCGAGATAATACTTTTTATCATCATGGTCGGGC
>JBDTMM010000106.1:0-7538 GCA_039934275.1 Flavitalea sp.
TTTTGACGATGCCATTTCATTGCGCACACTCGACAACGGAAATTATGAAGTGGGTATACACATTGCAGACGTTGGTTATTATATTGAAGAAGGTTCCGCACTGGATACAGAAGCATATCAGCGCGCTACCTCTGTTTATTTACCGGATCGCGTGTTGCCGATGTTGCCGGAAAGAATATCCAATGAACTGTGTTCACTTCGGCCAAACGAAGACAAACTCACCTTTTCGGCCATATTTCAGATCACACCAAAAGCGGAAGTAAAATCCTTCTGGCTCGGTCGTACCATTATTCATTCCAACCACAGGTTCACTTACGAACAGGTGCAGGAAATCATTGAAAAGGAAGAAGGCCTGTATCGCGATGAAATATTATTGCTTAATAAATTATCGCAGAAATTCAGGAAACAAAGATTTAAAAAAGGCGCCATTAATTTCTCCTCCCAGGAAGTGAGATTTAAACTTGATGACAAGGGAAAACCCATTGGCATCATGATCAAGGAAAGTAAAGAGGCCCACCAACTAATAGAAGAATTAATGCTGCTTGCAAACAGGACCGTTGCTGAATACGTTTCTAAAATAAAGGTCGATAAAAAAGAAATTCCGTTTCCATACCGGGTGCACGATACACCCGACGAAGTAAAACTACTTCCCTTTGTTGCGTTTGCAAAAAAATATGGCCACGAATTCGATACCAGCACCCCTGAGAAAATTGCTTCATCCTTTAATATAATGCTACAGGAGGCGAATGGAAAGCCAGAACAACACGTACTGGAACAATTGGGCATTCGTACTATGGCAAAAGCGATCTACACTACCGAGAATATCGGTCACTATGGATTGGGTTTTGATAACTATTGCCACTTCACTTCACCCATCAGAAGGTATCCCGATGTGCAGGTGCACAGAATATTGCAGGAGTGCCTCGATGAAAATATCGTACCCGATAAAAAGCTCGAACAAAAATGCCGTCATTGCAGCGAACGCGAACGCGCAGCGATGGACTCTGAACGTGCTGCGAATAAATACAAACAGGTAGAATACATGCGCAACTTCCTGGGTGAAGAATTTGATGGCGTGATCACCGGTGTTGCGGGATTTGGTTTTTGGGTTGAAACGATAGAACATAAATGCGAGGGTCTCGTGAGCCTTAATAGTTTACTCGAGTTTGATGATTTCTCCCTGTTAGAAGGAGATTACAGTTTGGTGGGAAGAAGATGCGGAAGGAAATTCAGAATGGGGGATAAGCTTAGAATAAAAGTTGTTGCTGCGAATTTAACCAAGCGTCAACTCGATTACGAATGGGTAATTGTTTCGGCGATCGCCGCAGAGAACCAAAAAGAAAATGTTCCCCAGATGCAGGAAACATTGCACTTTGATAAGAGTAATAAGAAACACGGGAAGAAACCTAAAAAGAAAAAGTAATACCGATAAATAGTGATGAATGCATTCATTTGAAGAGTTGTCAATTGATTTTAATGAAAGGTTTTCCGCAAGGCATTTCCCTTTGGAACCTGCAAGCCTCTATCGCCCTGCTGAATATATTTTGGGTATCGGTGGCAAGAGAATTAGGCCCGTCATGTGCCTTATGGCCAATGAACTTTTCGGCACCATCAATTCCGATGCATACCATGTTGCAAACGCCATAGAATTATTTCACAACTTCACCCTTATTCACGACGACATTATGGATAAGGCGCCCTTAAGAAGGGGCATGCAAACCGTACACACCAAATATGGCGAGTCTACCGCATTACTCGCCGGCGACGTAATGATGGTGAAGGCCTATGAATATTTAAACAAGATCGCACCACTGTACCTCCAGCGCATCATACATCATTTCAATTTTGCTGCACGGGAAGTATGTGAAGGCCAGCAGCTGGATATGGATTTCGAGCAGATGGATAAAGTAAGCCTGGAGGAATATATAAAAATGATCGCTATGAAAACCTCTGCGTTACTTGGCGCAAGTTTGCGCATCGGATCTATACTTGGCGGTGCAGGTATGGGCAACCAGGATCACCTGTATCAATTGGGTAAAAACCTTGGGATTGCCTTCCAGGTGCAGGACGATTTCCTCGATGCCTTTGGTGACCCGTCAAAGTTTGGCAAGCAGGTTGGAGGAGACATTCTCGCCAATAAAAAAACCTTTCTCCTGATTCATGCTCTTGAAAGTTGCAGTGCCTCAGACCTCCACGAATTAAAGGACCTGCTAAAAAGTATCCAGCCCAACAAAGTTAAACAGGTGATAACCCTGTTTAAAAAATGCGGCGTGGATACCTGGGCTCATGAACTGAAAGAGCAATACTTTGCTATAGCCGATCATCATTTCGAGGAACTCGCAGTGCAATCCACCCGCAAGGAACCTCTTAAAAAACTGATGGATTTTCTCGTCAAACGCGACCATTGACGGCACTCACATAAACTTTGTATTTTCAGGCCTTAAACCCACTAACATGTCGCGATCCCTGTTTCGCAAAAAGTCTATTGAAAAAATTCTTAAAGACGCGGAAGAGGGTACTGGGGATCAACACAGTGAACATGCGCTAAGTAAGATACTTACGGTACGCGACCTAACATTCATGGGTATCGCCGCAGTAGTTGGTGCAGGGATATTTTCTACCATTGGCACAGCAGCCTTTAATGGCGGGCCCGGCATTTCACTTTTGTTTGTTATCACGGCGGTTACCTGCGGATTCAGCGCACTTTGTTATGCCGAATTTGCGAGCCGCGTACCCATTGCCGGAAGCGCATATACATATGCGTATGTATCGTTCGGTGAAATTATTGCCTGGATAATAGGATGGGCACTGATTCTCGAGTATGCAATTGGAAATATTGTTGTCGCCATTTCATGGAGCGGCTATTTTAATAATTTACTGGAAAGGGCTGGTTTGCAATTCCCCGCCTGGTTAACTACCGATCCTGCAACTGCAAAGGCTGCATACGAGCTTGCGGTGCAAGCTACCGGCGATGGACAGCCGTTAACGAAAAGTTTGCAATTTGCTTACAATGCGTACACCAAAGCACCGGTAATAGGAGGGAACCATATATTCATGAACCTGCCTGCCTTTATTATCGTTGCGCTGATCACCCTCGTCACTTTCGTTGGAATAAGAGAGAGTAAAAAAACCACCAATGCCATGGTGATATTTAAGATCGGCGTGATCATATTCGTAATTATCCTTGGTGCGTTTTCTATCAAACCACATAACTGGAGCCCATTCATGCCAAATGGATTTGAAGGGGTGCTGAAGGGAGTTTCGGCAGTATTTTACGCCTATATCGGTTTTGATGCCATCAGCACTACGGCGGAGGAGTGTAAAAACCCCCAGCGCGACCTGCCGCGAGGGATGATCTATTCGCTCATTATCTGCACCATATTGTATATTCTGATTGCGCTGGTACTCACGGGGATGGTCAGTTATAAGGAACTTAATGTTATTGATCCCCTTTCCGAAGTGTTTGAAAAAGTAGGCCAGCACTGGACGGCCTATATTGTTTCTTTCAGCGCAGTTATCGCCACCACCAGTGTTTTACTGGTATTTCAATTGGGACAACCAAGAATATGGATGAGCATGAGCAGGGATGGATTGCTGCCAAAGATCTTTGCAAAAATCCATCCGAAGTTCAGAACACCATCATTCTCTACGCTGCTAACAGGCGTTATAGTGGCCGTTCCTTCGCTGTTCATGCAAAGTGGGCTGGTAGTGGATTTGACCAGCATAGGCACGCTGTTCGCCTTTATATTGGTTTCTGGTGGGGTTTTGGTGCTGCCTCGTTTGGATCCCAAGGTAAAACGGGGATTTAAATTGCCTTATATCAATGGACAGTACCTTGTTCCTTTGTTCTTTCTCACCTTTGCCTATTTTTCTAGAGAAAGGATTGTGTCGGATTTTAAGAATATGGGAGCCGATAACCTTATGGAGGTATTGTTTATCCTATTCATAGTGGTGGCGAGTGCTTTGTGTATTCTCACTTTTGTAAAAAAATTCTCCCTCATACCTGTAATGGGGGTGCTCTTCTGCTGTTATTTGCTGATTGAAATACCCGCTAAATCATGGGTATGGTTCTTTATCTGGATGAGTGCTGGGCTTACTATTTATTTTTTATATGGCTATCGCAAAAGTCATCTTTCCAGTAGGATAAAATCATAGTGTGTTGTTAGGGTTTCACACAAAGGCGCAAAGGGGGATGCAAAGACGCACGGTTAATATTTAGGAGGCCAAGGGACAATCCTTTGCGCATTTGCGTGAAACCACCTTGGTTAAAACCTTACCATCTTTCAGTCGAACCTCTACTTATCTTTGCCAAATGAAGTTTCAGGTTGGCGACAAGGTCCTCGTGATGCACTCCTCCGAAGAAGGAGAAGTGGTGGATATAATCAACGATAAAATGGTAATGGTCGACATCCGCGGCGTAAAGTTCCCCGCTTACACCGACCAGCTCGAGTTCCCCTATTTCAAAAGATTCACTGAAAGCAGGAAAGAAGAAAAGACAATCAAACCAAAAAAGTTCATCGATGAAGTGAGAAAAGAAAAAATGGTCACTACCTCCAAACCCGATAATGGAATATGGCTCACCTTCATCCCCGTAATCAGCTCCGATGAGTTCGGCGATGAAGTGGTGGAAGAATTAAAAATCCATCTCGTCAACGAAACCGCGCGTTCTTTCGCCTTCACTTACGAATTAAATTACATCGGCAAAGAAGGATTTGAACTGGATAATCAAATCAATCCTCATTCAGACTTTTATCTCCACGACATGCCTTTCGAAAATATGAACGATAGTCCCTCATTCCACGTTGTATTTTCTTTATTAAAACCCGAAAAGGGCAAGGCAGACTCCTACGAGACAGCACTAAAATTGCGACCTAAACAAGCCTTTACCAAAGTGCAGGAAATCCGTCAGAAAGGGGAAGCTACTTTTTCCTATAAATTACTCGATCAGTATCCTGATAAGATGGAAGAGGAAAAACTGGAGATGTCATCTTTGTCGAAAGTCGGTTATAAAGTGTATTCCGCTTCTTCTGCACGTCAGCACCTCGAGCCCGCAAAATATGAACTCGACCTTCACATAGAAAAACTCATAAGCAATAGTAAGTCCTTATCTAATTTTGAAATGCTGTCGCTGCAACTGCAAGCGCTGGAGAAATATTTAGACCTTGCAGTAGCTCATCACCAGGCTTCCATGATCATCATTCATGGGGTGGGCACCGGCAAACTCCGGGATGAGGTACACGAAGTATTACGCCTGCGCCGCGATGTAAAATCATTTATCAACCGCTACATGGCTACCTACGGGTATGGTGCCACCGAAGTTTTTTTCCAGTATTAGAATTTGAGATCTTTCACACGCTGCTGCCTGGTATAGTTGATCGGGTAGTTGATGAACACTCCGCCTTTCCCCATTTTTACATTTCCTTCCACTCGGATAGCAACCGTAGTGTCGGATAAAGTCTGAAGCACATTTGTAATTGCAGTGACGGTCTGAATTTTCAAAATCAGTGGTACGGAGAAAGTATCCTTTTTTGGAATTGACACCACCGAATCCATATTCGTATCTCCCAGATACGTCGAATTGGCATATACTTTCACCGCGGCGTCTTTTAATTGCACCCGTTGATTGTTCGGATTGTAAAACCTTACATCAAGTCCAACCTTCGTTTCCGTGAACCCAAAACTCAGCATCCTGAAATTCTGAACATCGATGAAGGTGAGGTCTTGTGGTTTGGTGCAGGAACCGATCACTCCCAGGATCATTACAAAGCCAATTACTCGTGTCATTAAAATTTTGATTGCAAAGTAGGGGTTTAATATTTCCATCCAAAAAAAGGGTCTTAATTTGCTGTTTTCTTTAACTAAAGAACTTAGAAAACCATCGTCTGAACTGAAGATTTTAAGGGTATAATGAGATCTAATTTTTTTAGTTATTAAATAATTCTTTAAAAAACTAATTATCAATTTAATATAAAAGATCATTTTAACTTTCTAATGAAATAGATATAGGCCTAAACCCCAAATTTTAGTATCCACCTGCCCATGCTTATACAAGACCTGTTAATTATAAATCATAATGAAATTTCTAATTGATTCACAATATTTTGCCCCTGTTATCTATTATTCTGATGTAATAGAATATTCGTATTGTAAAATAGAACAATATGACGCCTTCCGTAAAATGAGTTTTCGTAACCGGTGTATCATCGCAGGAGGAAATGGTCCGATAAATCTTACCGTTCCGGTAATGGGCGGAAGGGATCAGAAGACGATAATTAGAGAAGTAAAAATTGATAATAGTGCAGACTGGAAATCGCGGCACTGGAAAACCATAGAGTCGGCCTATAATAAATCGCCCTGGTTCGAACACTTTCGTAACGAGCTATTTTTGATGTATACTAAAAAATCGGATTGGCTGGTAGACTGGAACATGGAGTGTTTGTTATGGACGACCGACAAATTGTCTATCACCACCAGCATTTCTACCACCGGATCTTATATTAAAAATTACCCTCCTGAAGAACTCACCGACCACCGCAATCTATACTTGCCCTCGACTATTAATACGCTTTTTCCGGAGCCCAAAAGATACCCGCAAGTTTTTGAGGACCGCCTTGGGTTCCTTCCAAATCTTTCCATCCTCGACCGGTTATTTTGCATGGGAACCAGTCCAATATGATTACAACCATTTTAGGTTTTCATTTACGAAATAGATCGTAAGTTTGGTTTAAACCGATTTATGTCTGTCACCAAATACATTAAACCTACTGCAAGCGAGCTCGAAATTCTTCAGGTATTGTGGGCAAAGGGTCACGCAAGCGTTCGCGATGTTCACGAAGAACTATCAAAAACAAAGGATGCCGGCTACACAACAACGCTTAAACTGATGCAGATCATGAATGAAAAAGGATTAGTGAAAAGGGACGATTCTTTCAAGACCCACATCTACCAATCAGCAGTGAGCCGTGAAAAAACACAGAAACACCTGTTGGGAAAAATGATCAATACTTTGTTTGGAGGGAACGCTACGGAACTTGTGATCCAGGCACTTGGCAATCATAAAGCCACACCCCAAGAACTTGACGAAATACAGAAGCTTCTTACCGAAATGAAAAATCAATAGAAATGAACCTGCTTTACCAATCGACTTTTGCAGAAGCACTGGGATGGTCGCTGGTGGATAGTCTCTGGAAAATAGGGGTGCTGTGGTTGCTTTATATATTATTTACTGCTAACGGAAAAAAATTTACTGCCGCAAAAAGGTATAGCGTGGCAGTGCTGATACTAGGCTTCTCCGGTGTGTGGTTCCTATGGGGGTTTGTTCAGAATTACCGGAACCTTATTGCCGGAACGCAAATTCAGTCGGCGGCTAATTATTTTCAACTTCACCTGTTGAATTCGCTCCCTTCAGGTGGAAATTTGCAAGTTGCGGTTCCATTTCTGTCTTTTATTTATTTGCTTTCTGTTGCTTTTCTTTCCGTAAAATTTATCGTTGCTTTTTTCAGCGGCAGAAGGGGCCTTCATTCTCAGTTATATCCCGT
>JBDTMM010000107.1:0-7537 GCA_039934275.1 Flavitalea sp.
GGTGCATGTGAAGCAATTTTTCCCAATGATCTGCAACCAAACCTGTTTCTTCGAGCAATTCTCTTTTTGCGCCTATCAACGGATCAATGTTTAACGGAGAACCGCCTTCAGGAATTTCCCAACTGTATCGATTGATGGGGTATCGGTATTGACCAACAAGATAAATATTCAGCTGACCATCAAGCACCACCACTCCGGTAGCAACTCCTTTAAAGTGAACCTTGCCATAAACGCCCGGATTGCCCGCAGGATTGATAATATCGTATTGGCTTACGCTGATCCATGGATTGTCGTACACTACTGCACCGGATAAGGTCTTCCATGGATTTTCTTCGTTCATAGAAGTATGTGAGAATTTATATTCCGAAGGCCTTTTTGATCTTACCCACGTAATCGAGCTTTTCCCAGGTAAACAGTTCCACTTTCTTCTTAACTACTTTTCCGTCCGGAGAAGTAAAAGTTTTTTCAACCACTTCGTTTTTCCTACCCATGTGTCCGTAGGCTGAAGTTTCGGAATAAATGGGATTGCGCAACTTTAGCCTTTGTTCAATGAAGTAAGGACGCATATCAAATATCTGTTCCACCTTTTTGGCAATTTCCCCATCGTGCATGGAAATGGTGGAAGTGCCATAAGTATTAATATAAATCCCCATCGGCTGTGCCACACCGATAGCATAGGAAACCTGCACCAATACTTCTTCACAAATACCTGCGGCCACCAAATTTTTTGCAATGTGCCTTGTTGCATAAGCAGCAGAACGATCCACTTTGGAAGGATCCTTACCACTGAAAGCACCACCACCATGCGCACCTTTGCCACCATAGGTGTCCACAATAATTTTTCGTCCTGTTAACCCGGTGTCACCGTGAGGACCGCCAATAACAAATTTACCCGTTGGGTTAACGTGATATTTGATCTGGTCGTTAAACAGCTTGCCGTATTTTTTATATTTTGCTTTAACCCTTGGAATGAGAATGTTCTTTATGTCCTCACCGATCTTCTTAGACATTTTTGCGTCGGTATCCCAGTCGTCGTGCTGGGTGGAAACAACAATGGAATCTATCCTGATAGGTTTATTGTTGTCGTCGTATTCGAGTGTAACCTGGCTCTTGGCATCAGGGCGTAAATATTTTATCAGTTTATTTTCTCTTCTTAATACCGCGAGTTCAATTAATAATTTATGCGCAATGTCGAGTGCGAGCGGCATGTAATCGTCGGTTTCATTACTTGCATATCCAAACATCATTCCCTGGTCACCTGCACCCTGGTCTTCCCTTGTTTTCCTGTCAACACCCTGGTTAATATCAGCAGATTGTTCGTGTATGGCAGACAATACGCCGCATGAACTTGCTTCAAACATGTATTCACTTTTTATGTACCCGATTTTGCGGATCACGCCTCTTGCAATTTCCTGCACATCGAGGTAGGCCTTTGATTTTACTTCGCCGGCGAGTATTACCTGGCCGGTGGTTACTAAGGTTTCGCAAGCAACTTTAGATTGCGGATCGAAAGCAAGAAAATTATCAATAAGGGCATCGGAAATCTGGTCGGCTACTTTATCAGGATGACCTTCAGATACACTTTCGGAAGTAAATAAATAAGGCATGTGCGAGTTATTGAGGTTTTAATTTAAAAGTTGCGCAAAGATAAGTTTACCCTTAGATTTTCGAATAAATAATTCGCATTCTCATCCTTTTGGGAGTAACGTCGGCACCTCCGTATAAAACCACGCGACCGGCCGCAACGGGAACGTTTGGAAAAACCAGATACTGACTGTAAGCCGTATTGGTATTCGGAATTGAATGCGGCTGTGTAACGAATGGTGCAAACACGCGCAGGGTGTAATTGGGAAGGCCCCTGGTAACTATCTCCTGCACGTACCTTGTTAATAGAAGCACGTACTGGTTGTTTCGGAATTCTCCTCCGAGTGTCTGCTGATTGTAACCAGCGGCAATGCTTGCGTCAGGCACAAAGTCCTTGCCAACAGTAAAGGCAGAATCGCCCGTAGTGCTTAATGCATCTACGAATAAATATCCAGGGGGTGTATACACATCGGGTGTTGTGGGGTACACGTCTGCAATTAATTCTGCCCGGTGAATAATGCTGTTAGGCATATTGCTAAGCGCTGGAATCTTTACGGTTGTATAGGACCCTGGTGCGCTTTGTATAAATACTTTTTCGTCGTTATCGGTGCCGTTTGTAGTATTGGAAAGATATTCGTTCGCCGGTGTTCGTAAAATAATGTTGGCTTGCGCGTCGCCTGTATAAGTAAATTTAGGTGCGATGGTGTCTGTCTTGCCATTTACGATCACTCTGCAGTAAAAAGTAAGTTTGGTGCGGGCATTGTCATAGAGGTTGAAATACGCGAGTGCATTTCTGAATGGTGATGCACCTTCATTGGGGCGAATCTGCAAGCCCTTGAACTTTAATTTGAATGCGGAATCACTATGGTAAGCATCTGCGGTATCAAAGCTTACAAAACGCCTGGCGAAGCCAGTATCGAGTTTTATTCTTAATTCATTGATGGTGCTAACCACGGTTCCGGCATCATTATACCGAACAGAATCGGTCCTCATTTGCTGAAAATGAGCAGTGGCATTCCCCAGCACTTCCGATTGTACACCAAACAAAGGATTGTTGAGCAGATATAAAGAATCAGTAAAGGAACTCATCGGGTTAATTTCTCTTACTTCAAAATTCTGCACTGAATTCGAATCGCCATAAGCCTGCGTATATGCGAGCGACAAAACCATTGAATCGATGGTTACGGAATCTTTATTTATAAAGGGGTGCGAGCCGTAGCTTGTTGGAGTAAAAGTAGTGTAAATGATTGCTGATGTTTTACCAAACAACGGGTCATTTTCAATCGTTCCGAGCGCATGCGTTCCACTGAACATCCGCGTGGTGTCAACAAACATTTTATTATCGCTGATCACATTCAGCGTTGTTTCGAAAGTATTTATATTATCTATGGCCGGGATAACCCCTCCACCAATATCAGTAGAATCGATCTTGGTACAGGAACTATAAATGAACAGAACGGTAAATATTATTAATAAAGAAGCAGTGTAATTCCTCTTCACGTAGCGTTAGGTTGAGTGGATAAAGTGAGTGATTTGCCTATCTGGCAAGGTCGGCATATAACTGCAAATAGTCTGTTAAATCAGACTCTGCATTAAAGTTCAGAATCTTTTTTCCGCGCACTTTTCCAAACTCATCCATCAGTTTTTTATCGATTATTTCACCACCAAAAGTAATGGCATCGGCATAGGTTGCACCTCCGCGCATCATTCCGATATTGTTTGCTTCTTTGTAAGGTTCAAGTTCTTTATCCTTTAATGAACCATTGATGTTGATGATTTTTAAAAAGTCGGCGCCGAAACTTTCTTTAAAGCTGGTGCTTCCTACAGAGAAAACTACTTTGCTGTGCGCAAATACGGGTTCTTTTTTATAAAAAGTTTTAAGGTACATGGGTATCAGTCCAGTCATCCATCCACTGCAATGAATAATATCGGGCGGCCATCCAAATTTCTTAACGGTTTCCAGGGCGCCCTTGCAAAAGAATGCAGTCCTAAGTGCATTGTCATCGTACCAGGTTTCATTTTCGTCGTTGAAAATGAATTTTCTTTTAAAGAGGTCTTCATTGTCGAGAAAATAAACCTGCAGTCTTGCATTTGGCAGCGAT
Source organism: Flavitalea sp. (assembly GCA_039934275.1). GTDB lineage: Bacteria > Bacteroidota > Bacteroidia > Chitinophagales > Chitinophagaceae > Flavitalea. The sequence continues at coordinate 3,687 of JBDTMM010000107.1, forward strand.
GCAACCTTTATCTGCAAAGGATAATCATCGTTGTCGATCGTAACATTTATCCCTGAGAGGCGCACCACTTCGTGTAAACGGTGCCTCCTTTCATTGATGATGCCAAAGCGGGGCATTATGCATCTTACTTCGAAGCCCCCTTCGTTTGCTTTTATTGCCAACCGGTTAACGATCTCTGAAAACTCCGTAAGTTCGAGGTAAGGAGACATTTCGTTAGCAATAAATAAAATTCTTTTCTTTGTCAGCATTATGATAAAAATTGCTTAGATAACCATATAAAAATTAGTTTGCAAAGGTAAGGGATTTAATCAGAAGTTCGAATCCGCTTTCCGCATCGCAAAAGCATCAATGATCGTTACAAAACACCAATACCTGTTAAACGAGTACCTCGAAAAAGAAAGGGCTTATGGGCTCACCACCGGATTTGTGCCCACTATGGGGGCTCTGCACGCCGGTCACATGCAACTGGTAGAGATTGCCGCTGAGCAATCTGCAATAACCGTTTGCAGTATCTTTATAAATCCTACCCAATTCAACGACAAAAACGATTTTACTAAATACCCTCAAACCTTCGAGTCCGATATTCACCTGCTGGAGCCCGCCGCGACAGATTTCTTATTCATACCCCTCGCTTCTGAAATCTATCCATCAGGAACCGATGATCTTGAACACTACGACCTTGGTTTTTTAGAAACGATACTTGAGGGCCAATACCGCCCGGGCCATTTCCAGGGAGTTTGCCAGGTAATGAAAAGATTGCTCGACATGGTGCAGCCAGACTTGCTGTTCATGGGACAAAAAGACTACCAGCAATGTATGGTGTTGGAAAAGCTCATTGGTCTGCTGAACATACCGGTTCAACTGATCCGGTGCCCTACCCTTCGGGAATTTGATGGGCTCGCCATGAGCAGCCGCAATACCCGGCTCAACGAGGAACAACGACAAAAGGCTCCCGCCATTTTTGAAACCCTGAACTGGATTAAGGAACAATATTTAAAGGGCGACCTGCAAGACATAAAAAAGCAGGCGGCGGGCATACTGAACGACAGGGGCTTTAGGGTTGACTATGTAGAAGTGGCCAACGCCAATTCCCTCGAATTGCTAACAGATCCGATGCCGGGCAGGCCGGCAGTGGCCCTGATAGCGGCTTTTTTAGGTGAGGTACGGCTGATTGACAATATACTGCTTAGCTAATTCTTTTTTTATAGTTTTGCGCCTGCCATGCAAATAGAAGTTCTGAAATCAAAGATCCACCGCGCCGTAATCACCGAAGCAAATCTCAACTATGTGGGCAGCCTTACCATTGATGAAAACCTGATGGAAGCCGCAAACCTTATTGAAAACGAAAAAATCACCGTGGTGAATGTAAACAACGGCAAACGCCTCGAAACATATATCATCAAGGGCAAACGCGGCTCTGGCGTATGCTGCCTTAACGGACCCGCCGCGAGGCAGGGAGCAGTAGGTGATGTAGTGATCATTATTTCCTACGCACACATGGATTTTGAAAAAGCAAAAACTTTCAAACCATGGATTGTTTTTCCACAGGAAGGAAATAAATTGTAATCTTACCGCAAAGCACCACTAAAAAATATTTGTGAATAAAAAGGTACTGAGCGTTATTCAATACATTTTCTTTCTTGGCCTTGGTGTCTTTTTATTGTGGCTGACACTGCGCAAATCGAACTGGAACAGCATCATGAGCGATCTTTCCGGTGCGAGGTATATATTCCTTATCCCCGCAACCATTATGCTTGTCATCAGCCATTTTATCCGCGCCATGCGCTGGAGAATTCTGATTGAACCCCTCGGCTATAAACCTTCCTTACTCAATACTTTTCTTGCAGTGATGGTGGGTTATTGGGCCAACCTTGCGGTTCCCCGGCTTGGTGAAGTATTAAAATGCACTATACTTGCCCGTTATGAAAAAGTGCCCGCCGATAAACTGGTTGGAACTATCGTAGCGGAACGCGCCATTGATGTGTGTACACTCCTGGTAGTTTTGCTAATAACCATTTTTTCGCAGTACGACGTGATAGGTGGTTTTGCAGCCGAAGCATTTAAAAACTTCTTCACTTCAAGAACCGGTGATATATCTTTATTCAAGGCCGGCACCATGCTGTTGATCATCCTTTCCTTTATTGTGCTTACTATCTGGCTGCTTAAAAAGTTAAATCACCTGCCGTTTATTTCAAAAACAAAAGACGTTTTCCGTGGCATATTCCAGGGGCTGATCAGCATCCGTTATATCAAAAATAAAGGCTGGTTCCTGTTGCAATCCATACTTATATGGACACTTTATTTATACAGTACCTACATGGGTTTCTTTGCTATGAAAGATATGGCACAGTACGGCATAAAGGGCGCACTTTCGGCGCTTACATTCGGAAGTTTTGGAATGATCATTCCTTCACCCGGTGGTATTGGCTCTTTTCAATACGCCGTGCAGCAGGTAATGATTTTATATGGTGTTACTCCTGAAAAAGGTTTGTCGCTGGGAATGCTGATCTGGTTCGCACAAACCGGTATTATAATAGTTTTTGGAACGGTGGCATTTTTATTATTACCTGTTATTAATAAAAGAAAAAACAGGATCGCTGCTGAAACGCTCACAAATGAAAAACACTAAAGCTGTTGCTTCGAAAATTTACAACTTAAATGACCTGTTGCATAAACTCGCACAGATCAGGCTGATTGGAAAAACGGTGAGTTTTACCAATGGCTGTTTCGATATTCTTCACCGCGGCCACATTGCATCTTTGTCAGAAGCAGCCTCAGAAGCTGACTTCCTCGTGGTAGGCGTAAATGCGGATTCTTCCACTCGGAAATTAAAAGGCCCCGGCAGACCTGTAACAGACCAGCAATCACGTTCATTAATTCTTGCGTCATTATTAATTGTTGATGCAGTAATTATTTTTGATGAAGAAACGCCTCTTGAATTAATAAAGGCTATCAAACCAGACGTACTTGTGAAAGGCGGAGACTATACACTCGACCAGATCGTAGGTTCAAAAGAAGTAATTGCCAATGGCGGGAAAGTGATCATTAATCAGATCGTGCAGGGATTCTCCTCTTCGTCAATAATAGAAAAAATCAGGAAATTATAATAGTGAGAATAGTTTCGAAAATTATCTCTTCCCGTATAAACGTTGTACTTCCTGTACAATGTTTTCAATGGACTTGTCTTCACCATTGGGTTCGTAAGATTGTTTAAGATTCGTGCCGAAAACAAATGCCACGGTTTGAAAAATGCGGGCATTAAATCCACCTTTATATTCTTTCAGAATTTCATAACAATTATTACCGGTCTGGCGATTGATGAGTTTCATGAGCACCTTGCCCTGGTAAACGGATAAATTGGTAAGCGGATCGCCGAATTCTTTTTTAAGTTCCTTTTCCCTCGTTTTCATGTATTTTTTTCGGTCGCTCCTGTCCGTTATGAGGGCCAGCTTGATATTGATATCATTGATGATATAACCCGCACGAACAGCATATGGATACGTTACATACACCGCATTTCTCAAACGCGTCATTTCCTGCTTCCGTTTCAATAATTCGGGCGGATAAGGAACCTGTACAAAAACCCACTCCATCGTGTTGCCCGGAACGATCTCGTTATTTATAATTTTTGCAGGAACTTTTATGGTGTCGTTTGGACCTAATTCGGGTTGGGGGATGTTCAGGGAATCCTGAGCCTGTTGAGCCATACCGGGTTTTCCAGCAAGGAGGCACAGACTAATGAGCAGGGAAGGATATATGATCTTTCTCAACGAATTCATACAATAGCACAAAATTAGCACATCTTTCACGGCCTCATAGAAAAGTGGCCAGTTTTTTCAAACTTTTACAGG
>JBDTMM010000108.1:0-7457 GCA_039934275.1 Flavitalea sp.
TTCTTTCTCCGGATGCAGGTCGAATTGCTGATAATAACCGTACAAAGCAGGGGATAGAAATAGCACTATAAATACCCCAACTACTAACCACTGCCAGTGGAATATCTGTTTCCAGTTGCGTTTGTACATAAGCGTTAACCCTATTCCCGCCGAAACGGGAATAATAGTGAAAAGTCCTTTGGTCATCATCAGGCAGGCAAGCGCCAGTGATGCCGCAATGGCGTGCCTCCACTTATATTTTCCAGTATCACGATAACATAGAAAAACCGCAATGTGATATAATCCCATTATCACCAAACCCGTCATAAAGGGCTCCGCGCGTACATCCTGGTTGGAAATGATAATATGTTGGGCGGTTATTAAAATTAATACGGCGAGCCATCCGTGAAGTGCCGAATAAAATTTCTTTCCAAATAAATAAGTATATACAGCGGCAATTAAAATAAATATTATCGCAGGAAATTTATAGGCAAATGTATTTACTCCAAATATGCTGTATGAAATAGCAGACATCCAGAATGGGAAATGAGGTTTATCGAGCCAATCCACGCCCTTATGGGTGATGGATAAATAATTTCCCGTATCATGCATTTCCATGGAAACTTCCGCATATACCGCGGCATCCGGCTCCATAATGGTAATGAATAATCCTGATCCGTATACCAGCATCGTTATACCAAATACTATGTTCCAGAGCGTGGAGGCCTTCATTTTTTGTTTGATAACATCCATTTTTTAAATACTACCGAAAATAGAAATCCTACCGATACACCGAGTATTGTTCCAGCCAGTATATCACCTGGATAATGTTTGCCCACATATACCTGTGCATAACAAATTAGAAATGCCCATACCCACAACCCCCACCATCTACGGTTCCCCATCCACGTTATAGTAAAGTACCAAAAAGTCGCCAGCCCAAAATGATTTGTGGCATGTGAAGATGGCATTCCATATTTTCCACCGCATCCCACCAGTGCTCTGATGGTTGGTTTAAGTGATTCATCAAAACAGGGTCTTAGTCTTCCGAATAGAGGCTTAAATATAGAGGCACTGCTATAGTCGGTTATACCCACAACGATGATGCTGAATAAAATAAATTGCCAGGCATATTTTTTCTGGTATCTGATTATGTAATAAAGAAGGTAGGCGTACAAGGGTATCCATGTAAGCGGATTTCTTAATACGGTCATTATCCAGTCGAGCGATGTGGATGAAGCGGTTGAATTGATAAAGGTGAATAATTCGCGGTCGAGTTTACCGAGCCATGAGCTTATAGACATCAGATCCATGGGCAACGTATTTATTAATAAAAGTATTCCGATTTGTAAGGATACCTGATGCGGTACAATTCGCGCACCTTATTTAATATGACGGTTCTCAGTTTGTCTATGTTTCTTTTTTCTATGGCGGCAACGAACACGCAATTATCATGCGTTTCATTTTCCCATCTTTCTTTCAGGTCGTTTAATATATCGAGCCGTACGGATTCTTCAAGCCAGGGATCGAATGTATTTTGTTCATATACATCCATCTTATTAAATATCGTGATGGTGGGTTTATCGAAGGCGTTTATTTCCTGAAGGGTTTTATTCACCACCCCGAATTGTTCTTCGTAATTGAGATGCGCAATGTCTACCACGTGTAATAAAATATCAGCTTCCCTTACTTCGTCGAGCGTGCTTTTAAAGCTTTCAACAAGGTGATGCGGCAGCTTGCGGATGAATCCTACGGTGTCGCTCAATAAAAATGGAGTGCTTTCGAACACCACTTTGCGAGTTGTGGTGTCGAGCGTTGCGAATAATTTATTTTCTGCAAACACTTCGCTTTTTGCGAGGATGTTCATGATGGTGCTTTTGCCCACATTAGTATATCCAACAAGGGCTACGCGGATAAATTCTCCCCGGTCTTTTCTTTGGATGAAGGCCTGTTTGTCAATTTCGGACAATCGTTTTCTAAGGAGTGTAATTTTATCTTTTACGATACGCCTGTCAGTTTCTATTTCCGTTTCACCAGGTCCTCTGGTGCCGATACCGCCCCCGAGGCGTTCGAGGTGGCTCCACATTCCTTTTAGTCGTGGGAGTAAATATTGATACTGTGCAAGCTCCACCTGGGTTTTAGCCTGCGCAGTTTTAGCCCGGGCTGCGAATATATCAAGGATAAGATCCGAGCGGTCGATGACTTTTATGTCGAGAATCTTTTCGATGTTGGTGATTTGCGACCCGCTTAGCTCGTCATCAAAAATGGCGATCTGAATGTCTTTTCCATCGATGTAACGTTTTATTTCATCAAGTTTTCCTTTGCCTATAAACGTGCGGCTGTCGGGGTGCGGAAGGCGCTGTGCGAAGCGTTTTACCGCAGTTGCGCCGGCGGTGTCGGCGAGGAACGCGAGCTCTTCGAGGTATTCTTTAACCTGCGGTTCTGATTGTGTTTTGTGGATGAGCCCTACCAGTATCGCTTTTTCTTCCTGTATGCTTTTTTTCTTGTCTAACATTTCTTGTTGTGCGTCACTATTATTTTAGAGATGCTGCAAGATACTCCTTTGCGATGCTTTGCGCTTTTGCGAAAATGCAAGCGAAGGCGCAAAGTATCGCAAAGACGCCAAGGGGCTCCGCTATCCTTAAAGTCCGCTAAGGGTAATCCCAACGGTAAGTGGCCTAACATCTGGCCCGAGGCCCTGTTTTACAAACGGATTAATCTGGTAACTGCCGAACAGGGAAAAACTTCCGTATCCTATTCTGCCTATCGCGCTTATGCGCGTACCATTAAAGAATTTTTTCGATTTATCCTTTTCTGTATAAGTCAATATTGTGGAACCGGCACTGTTCTGTAGCGTTCTTCCCTTCGTAGTTGCACCTAACAGCGTACCGAATTTCAATCCTGCGGCAGCCTTCCAGCTTTTCTTGGGATGAAGCGGATCCGCCACATACCTCAACTCGATAGGAGCTTCAAGATAAGTAGTCATCAGTTTGTACTTTTTAAAATGCGTGGTGTCGCCAACATTATTAAACACTAGTTTCGAATTGGTTTTTCCCGCGATATCTATATAAGTCTCCTTGAAATAAATATTACTAACCGAAATACCGATGCCCGCGCCAATGCTAAGATGCGGGCTAGCCTTAAACGGAAAATCGTACATGAAATAAATATTAAAACTGCGCGACAACCCCTTAATATTTAAGCTGTCAGGCTTGTTCGACCACCTGTCTATCCCCAGTTGTATCAACAAATGATCCCGTGACCCTGTCGGTATTGCCAGCGGCAGGTTCATTTTCTTGGGGGTTGGGGCCGATGTGGTTCTTTCATTTTCTGCGGGAGGAGTATTGATCTGGAGCTCTATCGGCTTCGATGTGTCTGTCCCGAGGTTCACAAGGGTATCGGTTGTAGAAGGGATCGCTACTGTTGAATCTTGCGCCTGCACAATGTAAATCAGGAAAAAGGCAAGAAACAGTGCGGTTAGTTTTTTCATATTAGTAATTGAGTGTCAAATGTATTTCTGCATTCTTTAATAAAAGGTTAAGAAAATGCCCATCAGAATTTACCCGGTGGGCGGCACTTAACAAATTGCGGCACCCTGTGGGCTGATTTGGCAAATATAAGCTGAACCGAATCAATACAGGTTAAACCTGTGTACTTGTAAATTGAGCTTAAACAAATGTATCTCTTCCTGCGCTCGTTGGGCTTCCCACCACTATTAGGAGCAGTTTTTTTAAAGGCGGGATAATCTATTTTGCAAACAAACGCAGTATTTCATTTTGCCGGCGATGGAAAAAGGACTCGATCCATTTTGCAGAAATTATGGGCGTATCGCTAGAACAAATTAAAGCTGCTTTATAATATTATTCTAACTTCCTTTCCAAAAAGTAATTACGAATTATTTTAACGAGCCACATGAACGGAATCAAATCAACCAAAACTTCTCTTTTTAGCGGACCTGGGGGCATCAGTTATTTACGGCCTTTTATAATGATCACCAGTTTGTTTTTGTTGTGGGGGTTTGCGCATGGTTTGCTGGACGTACTCGATAAACATTTTCAAACTACATTGCATATTTCCAAGGCCCAATCGGGGTTTGTACAGTTCTCATTGTACAGCGCTTATTTGGTAATGGCCTATCCCGCGGGCCTGTTCATGAAAAAATATGGGTATAAACTGGGTATCATTCTTGGCCTTACGTTATTTGCACTTGGTGCATTTTTGTTTTATCCTGCTGCAAAACTTGCGCAGTTCCTTCCCTTTTTAATGGCACTTTTTATACTCGCCTGCGGATTAGCGTGTTTGGAAACTGCTGCAAATCCATACACTACAGTGCTTGGACCTACGCCGGGTGCTGCGCGCAGAATTAATATTGCACAATCGTTTAATGGATTGGGATGGATACTCGGTCCGTTAATTGGCGGGTGGTTTATTTTTGGTACTGAGCAGTCAGGAAATGCAGGAACTTTCGATTCGCTATTACAACCTTATATGTGGGTTGGCAGTGTGGTAATATTTGTTGCGATAATATTTTGTTTTACAAAATTGCCTTTTATACAGGAAGAAAATGTGGAGGGCATTGAGACCAATGCAACAACGAGTGAATTATTTAAACATCCTGCATTTGTGCTTGCTGTTGTTGCACAATTTTTATACGTAGCAGCGCAAACGGGTGTCAATTCTTTTTTTATAAATTATGTTACCGAAACACTCACCGGTGTCCAGCAAACCATTGCAGGGATGATGACGAACCTCGGTCGTTTTGGTGAAGTATTTATGCCGAAAAACCCCGAGCAGGCCGCCTCACTCATTCTTGCTATTGGCGGAATGGGTTTGTTCTGGATTGGCAGAATAGTAGGCGCTTACCTTATGAAATATATCAGGCCACAACGCTTGCTGGCGATATATGCCATTGTTAATACCGTATTAACTGCTGTTGTTGTAATGAGGCTTGGATGGGTTAGTGTAATCGCACTGTTTTCTACCTATTTCTTTATGTCGCTGATGTTCCCCACCATATTTGCATTAGGATTGCGCAATCTTGGTCCGCTCACAAAAAAGGCCGCCTCATTTTTAGTGATGGCAGTTGCGGGTGGCGCTTTTTGTCCTCCACTGATGGGTTTGATCGCCGATAATTTTGGTATGCCGGTTGCATTTTTACTTCCCATGTTTTGTTTTGCTTTCATTGCTTTTTATGCACTGACAAGAAAAAAATCTGCGGGCGAAGATGGACTTCCGGTGATTGCTCATCACTAATCATTTAATGTGTTTTAATAACTTAGCGGGTTGTTTTTTGAAGTAACGATGGCAAAGAAAACTTACCCTCCCCCTTACAGTTGGAGCATTGTTATTAAAAATAATTCGCTCGTTACTACCAACGAAGCCTTTCCGGCTTCTGGCTACAACGCCTTCTACCTCGACCTATAAATATAGAGATCCCAATGATGGGGTATATTATTGTCGCACCCTGCTGATTTACACCTGTATGTACTACTGAAATTGGAAGAACAGCACAATTAAATGCAGCGTTCAAAAAAGAAATACATAGGTACTGGTAGTAGGTGTCGACGGCGTAGAAGACCATCGTCTAGTGACGATGCTGAAAAGAAGTTTCCTAAAGGAATTAAAACTGTAAAAAAATATTTGAGATATATGCCTCAACCATAAGTGAGTAATAAATATTGTGGGCGTGGAGCTGTACGATAGCTCAACAAACGGCGAAAGTGTTACCGCAATCCAAACCAAAGGGCTCTGCGTTGGTTTCTGAGGTCAGTAATTTTCGCCGCCATTGATGCATAGCCACCGCCGTCGAAGTGGTTTATTTACATCCGTCGTAAAACAATTCTGTACGCGGCTCTGGGTGTCCAGGCACATCATTAAAAACAACGAAAGTTGTATACATGCTATTTAGTTGGTTAATATTCATTAACACGATATTTTAATAGCAGTTGGCCACTCATCATGAGAGGAAACAGGAAAATGTTTATTTTATTTGAGCCCTCACAATTATTTTAATTATGGATGAATAACAGCCCAACCTTGTGCCTGACGTATGATAATTTCGCCATTACCTGTTGGCACATAGCCGATAAAATTCCACAACTCATTTTTATCAATTTTCCTTTCCCTTATGGTATTCAGGCATTGCACTAGCACCACACCTTTGCTTTGTAATGCTATCAGTAAGGTGCCGTAGTTGTTATTTTTTATACACTTCCACCCCATCGCCGAAAGCAACCAGCTCCACTTTAAGGTTGCCTTTAAGTTTTGGGTCAACTAAGGCATTTTTGATATTCCGGAGTGTGCCCTTTATTTTATGGGTGCTGCTTTCATTAATAAAATAAACAGCTTTATAGGATTTGGCATCAGCAACAGCTCCAAGAAAATCTTTGGGATTGGAGTGACTGAAAGATTTTGCTCCCATCAGTAATATTGCAGCAAACTACATCGTTTTAATTCGCGTAGTTCAACCTTTTGCATTCAACCATCCTTTATTTCTCTAGAAACTCTTCCACGGCTTCTCCCAAATCAAAAACACTAACTCCTCTACCTAACTTTGCATGTATCAAGGAGCTTGCAGCTGCACTCCGATAGCCACCTGCACAATGTACTACAATGGGTTTATTAGTCGGTATTTCATCTGTTCTGCCTCGCAACTCTGCCAATGGAATGGAAATACTGTTTTCGAATATTTTCCCTTCCTCTACCTCTGACTTATTTCTTACATCAACAATGGTATAATGAGTAGTGTGATTTCTGAATAATGCAACATCGAGTTCAGCTTCCTTCACATCACCATCTCTTACAACAACTGATGTAGCAACGGCCGTTTCATAACCGATAGATGCTACTCTTGTCAGCACCTTTTGCAATTGTTCTTCATCTTTTGCGGCAATGTAAAATTGCTCATCTGGCTTGATGATGCTACCTAACCATGTCTCAAATTTCCCGTCTTCCTGTATGTTGACTGAATGAGGCAAATGACCTTCTTTAAAATCATCTCCTTTACGCACATCCACTACCCATAAATCTCTACTGAGGTTTGTAGCATCACCTTTTTTTACTGCTGCAATACTTTCTTTCATGTGCTGTGCTCCTTTTTTATTCAGCTCTACATCGTAGGGGAAATAAGCAGGAACAAAGGGCTGGTCGGCTAACAGGTTCTTTACAAATTCTTCCTCATCTGCTTCCTGCAGGCTCCAATTGGTTTTTTTTTCCTGCCCTAATGTGCTGGTGCTTTCTGTGCTCAAATTTTTACCACACAGGGTACCTGCACCATGCGCCGGATAAACAATGGTATCATCTTCTAACACCATTAACTTATCGCGCAATGAATGGTACATCTGTCGCGCCAATTGATTAGCTGCTTCCTTTGCGTCTCCATTGCCGGGTCTCAAATCAGGTCTGCCACAATCGCCAATGAAAAGCGTATCGCCGGTAAACACCGCTTTCTGTTTGCCATCGTGTTCCAGTACAATGCT
>JBDTMM010000109.1:0-7443 GCA_039934275.1 Flavitalea sp.
ATTTTTAACTGCGGGTTTCTTACGGTCTCCTTTTGCCGGGTAAGCTCATCATATTTTAATTGTTGCAGGTTCAGCAAACTTGAAACCCATAGCGTATCGAAGTCGGACCCGCGCAATTTCGATAGTTTATCGTTTATTTCACTCACGTGCTGCGGCATACCCTGAATATTTCCACCGCCTTGTCCTGAAGAGCCGCTACCTGCGGTAGCCAACTGCTCAAGTGAATATAACATCGCGGTGTGATCGGTCACCATTTCCTGAGCCAATTCTTTTATTCTGGAATCAGCGGCGCGTTCCACTGCTTTTTGTGAAAGCATTATGGCGTCCTCGTTATCTGCTATATTATTGGCAATTAATTGCACATCGCTGGCGGCTGCGGCACTTGCCGATTTTTCGGGGGCCATAGCCTGCGCCACAGATGAAAATGGCCGCAGCATTAATATGCCCAGGCACAGCCCTGCAAATACAAAAGGAATCTTTTTCACAAGTCGTTTATTAGTTGTCATATTTTATAAAACGCATCAGCCGCATTTCAGTTGCTTTAGCCATTGAAAAATCTTTCAATGGTAATTTTGTCATAGCATTTCTACCTGTTACGGGTGCATGTATACTTTCCATCAGTGAATTTAGTTGAGGTGGGTAAATATCTATAATATTTAACTTTCTCATTAGTGCCGATGAATTTGATTTCGGTGATCAGCTCGCGGAGCTTTCCCCCGCTTTCGGGACATGCTTTATTTTCGGTGGTCATAGGCGGGGGTAGGGGGAGGACATTGGAAACGGACCATTCCTTCCAGGAAGCATTGCTCGATCACTTTGTTGGCAAATAGAACCTTTAGCGAACGATTAATTGCAACAAGGTAAATGATACACTTAAATCGGAATGGGGAACCGGAATCACAATCCTCGCACATCATCAGCACTAAAAAAAAAGCCGGCAGGGAACTGCCGCCATACCTCAACTGATGGTAACCCGATAAAAGCGCCTGGTACGACTGAGCACTCGATTAATACCAGGGAATCAATCTTTTCAATTCGGTTTTATCGGGCGCGAGATACAGCAAACTGATTTCAAAAGTATTCTTGATCTGCGACCGCGTTTTTGTGCCTGAAATATTATAATCGTAACTGCATCCAAGCTGCACACCTTTATAGGTTAAACCCACATAAGGGATAAGCGCATCCTGCACCCTGTGCCATAAACCAACCTTAACCACACTGTATCCATATTCATCCAGAAAAAAACCATAGGCCATTCCAAGTGTGATTTCCCGGTTATTTCCCTGCTGCCGGAAATTACCGGATAAATACAAACTATTATCTACTCCTAAGTCGATATCACCACCGGCAATAGCAGAAAATAACGGGGGTGTTTTGAATTGTTCGGTGAGATAGCTGTCTTGTTTTTTTAATAAATTATATGCTGAAAAGCCTGCAAAAAAACTTCTGTCTTCCTGCGCAAAAGAATACATCGCGCCGAGATTCAAATCTAAATAATATTTTTTTCCACTTTCAAGCGATTCACCAACCGGCAGCGACGGATCATAACCACCATTGCCGAATTGATTTTCAAATTCAAGTCTGCTAAAGTCAACACGCCTTTCATTGTAGGTTCCCTGGAAACCCAGCCCGATAGTTTGAACATTTTCGGGATCCAGCGAAATATGATACGCGGTACTTGCAGCAATACTATTGGTTTGCACAACACCGTTCATCGTTTTATCATTCAGCAGCACTAATCCTAGACCCAGAATATTTCCTTCGGCTACTTTATTTGCAAGGATATGCGCGTCACCGGAAAATGTAGAGGTGACATACGGTGAACCTGCGCCGTTCCATTGTGTCCTGTAGTTGGCAGCTAAACGATAAGGTCCCTGGGTTAAACCCGTTGCAGCGGGGTTGATCAACAGCGGTGTGGAATAGAACTGTGAAAAGTGATAAGTCTGCGCATTCGTAAACAAACAGATCACACTGGCCGCAAGTAAAGCCATCAGTTTCTTCATGTCATCGGATTAATAAGGTTTTGCCTGATTGTTTTATCTGCTCACCAGCCGATGTTGTGCCCAACAATATCCAGGTATATGTTTCTGCTGGTTGTTCAACTCCTTTGTATCGGCCATCCCATCCATTACTTATTTCGTTCGTTTGAAAAACCATAGTTCCCCACCGGTTATATACTTTGAAATATTCGATGGTTCCAATGTTTCCCAAGGGACGCAAAAGATCGTTCACATTATTTCCATTCGGTGTAAATGCGGTGGGTATAAAAATCTTTTTTATGGTGGTTGGACTGTAAACTTTTACAAGAACCGTGTCTACAACAGGACAATCACCTGCGATACCGATGCGCACATAGTACTCGCGGTCCAGGTCTGTAGTAACCGTGGGAGTGGGAGAGGCGGTATTATCTAATCCCGTAGCGGGTGTCCATTCATACGAAGTGCCATCAGCCCTTGAAGTCAGTAACCTCGGCACATTTGCAGAAACAATTACATCGTCATAACGGAGACCAGTATCTGCAGAATTGACAATCACCGAATTATTGGATGCTGGTGCGGTGCAGGGTCCGTTGTTGATGATGACGGTATAAGTGCCAGGGGCGGTTGCCGTTAGGGTAGAGGAGGTTTCCCCTTCAAGAGTATTACCATCCTTCATCCACTGATAGGAAATGCCACCCGTTGCTGTGAGTACCTGCGATGGAACGTGGCAGATCGATGCACGTGAAGGACTGATAGTGCCGGTTGGCGCAGAGATTATTCTGATGATGGAAGAGTCAATTGCAGGACTGCTGCAGGTGCCGTTTTTAATAATGACCGTGTATGTTCCCGAGTCGGTAACGCTGAGCGTTGATGCAGTTTGACCCGCAATTGTTATTCCATTCAAACTCCATTCGTAATAGGTTCCGCCCGTTGCAGTCAGTAGCTGTGAACTGCCTTTGCATATCGCTGCTAATGATGGGCTAACGGTTCCGCTCACCGATGTACCCATTGTTACAATAGAAAAAAGTAGCGCGGGCGCAATGCATTCGCCGTTTTTAACAAGAACGCTATAAATTCCGGGTTCTGTTGCAGCAAGAGTAGAATCGGAATTCTGCAAAATGATAATACCATTAAGTCGCCATTCGTAATCCGTGCCACCGGAAGCGGTTAACACGGTTGATCCACCCTCACAAACAGAAGCTGTTGCCGGTTTAAGCGTACCTGCAATAGGAAGTTCACAATCTAGGGTAAGCTTCCAGCTTTGATTGCCATAACCTCCAGGTGACTGGCCGCCGAATACCCAGAAATTGCCTTGATTATCGGTCCAGTTGCAAGCATTAGCTGTTCCACCGGGTTGAATTTCCGGTTCCAAAACATTTGGCGATCCGTAAACCGAGGTAGGGAGTATAGACGTTTCACCATTCACGAATGTCCAGCTATTACTATTTACCGAATATTTCCAGAGGCTGTTTAAAGAATTTGCACCGAGCAATCCACCATAACCGCTTCCACCAAACAACCAGAGGTTGCCCTGCGAATCCGTCCAGCCCGAGGCGAGTGTTCTTCCTCCCGGGTTTCCATTAGGATCGGCAGCTCCTTTGGTGGTATACTCCGGCTGGCGATTGTTTTTATTATTACCATTGATTATCGCCCATTGATTTGCTATGCGATCATATTTCCAGAGGTCGCTGAAAGCATTTAATCCCGATCCTCCACCGAACAACCAGAAATTTCCTTGTTTGTCTGTCCATCCTGTGCTTCCTTCTCTTCCTCCGGGTGTATTGGCATCCGAAAACGCTCCCTTTTGACCGATGTGCGCTTTTGAGTGTTGCGATTTATCTCCATTCATCCAGCTCCATTTACCAGAAACGGTTGAATATTTCCATACGTCGTTCAGATCGCTTGATTGAGATTTGGAAGAATATCCGCTTCCCCCAAAGAGCCAAAGATTTCCATCATGGTCATTAAAACCAGTAGCCATGGAACGGCCACCGGGATAGTTATTGTCGGAAGCTTCATTGCGTTTTCCGTATTTACCTTTTTCGTTGACCTTGTTCGTGCCGCTAACCCAGGTCCATTGACTGGTGGACGGTGAATACATCCAGAGATCATTTAATAAACCGGCATTTGTTAACTGCAAGGCACCTCCCGCGCCACCGAATAACCAAAAGTTTCCTTTGTTATCCGTCCAGCAAACCGCATTCTGACGGGCTCCCGGCTGGTTACCCGCGGAGGAGACGCCTTTATCGCCATAATTACCCCTTGCATTTGGATTTTTGTCGCCACCCATCCAGGCCCATTGTCGGGTGGATGGATTGTATTTCCAAAGGTCATTTAATGGTCCTGGTAAGAAGCCTTCGCCATTTCCACGCCCTCCAAACAGCCAAAGGTTCCCCTGTGTATCTGTCCATGAAGCCGCACCAATCCTACTACCCGGTTTGTTGCCAGGCGCGGCGATACCTTGTGTGCCGTAGATTCCGTTAACATTAGCTGATTTGTCGCCAGAAATCCAAACCCAATGGGCTTGCGCTGATGCGATCTCCGCAACAGGCAACAACAAAAGCAGCATGTAATGCTTTAGTTTCATAGTTGTTTTTTTAGGTCTGCGGAGCAGGCCACAGTTGCATTATTAAAATCTATGCAAACGGTACACCAACGAGGGGTTAGGGGGAATACATTACTTTTCAGGGGATAGTTGAAACAGGGTGCGAATAACCATAAAATTTGTCATTATCCCTAACATTTCCAAATATAAACGCCTAAAAACAAACAGTAGTAACCTCGCGCGTGTTGCAGATTGAAAGGATGCTAAGGAGACGAACGGTGTAAATATAAAATTTTGATCTCAATTCGTATATATATCAATATCATAGGTCGTGCTCGTAAAAGAATTACTGGAATACGACAGGAATACAGATCCCAATAAAAGTTATACGGCATTCGTAAGAACAACGCTTGAAAAATTAAAGCAAATTAATCGCCCTTAAGTTTGTGATAGGTAATATAAGATCCAAAAACAAATACCAATCCCACTAAAACAGGTGCCCATTGAGATAAAGGATCACCTGCCATCAAACCCGCATACACTGCCCCTACGAGATCAAACGTAAAGCCCGCATATGCCCACTCTTTCAACCGTGGAAACCCGGGTAAAAGAATGGTGATGACGCCCAATATTTTTGCAACACTTAGCAGTAGCAATACGGAGTATGGGTAACCGATATGCTGCATCATTGCAATACCGTCCGGATTTTTAAAGAAACTGGTAATGGCGGAAAGCAACATCATTGCAATCATCAAAATAGTAAAGATCCAATAAGCGATTTTTATTTTTTTCATCATTGATAATTATTGGTGTTTAATGAACCAAGTATCAATATCCTTATTTTTATATTATTAAACCAATATTTGATTTTCTACCCCGCTTCCCTGATCTGGCGGTAAGTTGCTTCCCCATCTTCATCTTTAATATCAAGATAAATATTCTATTTTGACCTTACATGCTTTTAATACTTCTTTAAATTCAGGAATTTTATAGCTGGAAGATGAACTGCCGTAAATGATGAGTTGTTTTATCGAATCGAAATTCATGTCGCTGACTGAACCTTTAGGCAATCACATAATCATCGACAATAGGATGTTTTTTTCAATGTATTCATCTGCCAAACGAAGCTTCAATTGGAGCCTGCCTTTTTAAGCATCCCTGCTTTGCTTATCCATAGCTTATCTTCTTTCACAGTTCATTCATCCTCCATTCATGCTCCATTGTTTCTCCATTATTTAATGGAGAAACAATGGAGAAACTATGTAAAAACATTGCAAAGGAAATGGGTTTTGTCTATTTTGAATTAAAATATCAGTTATGGCACCATTTCAACTAAAACATGTAGTGGTGGAGCGGCAATTCTTTATTATGCACCATAAAAAATAGCAAGTGAACAAAAATAACGAGGTAACCCCTTTTTTGGATGCGCTCGAACATCCAAAAAGAGTAGAAATAGAACAATTGCGAGATTGCATTTTGTCTACAAATAATCTTTTGACTGAAAACATAAAATGGAACGGTCCAAATTATTGTTTTAATAACGAGGATAGAATAACGATGCGAATACAACCAATTGGCAAACAAATTCAGCTGATTTTTCATCGAGGTGCAAAAAAACAGGAGCAACCAAATGATAAATTGATTGCGAATAAAAGTAAAATGTTGGTATGGAAAGAGAATGACAGAGCCATAGTATCTTTTAGTAGTTTGCAAGAAATTGAAAATGCAAAGGCTGAATTGACAACTATAATAACAGAATGGATTAATGCCACCAAATAAGACAAAGAATATTTAGTAATATTTATAGAACAAGAAGTTTAAAAACATGAACATGGTAACTCATAATAATAATAACACAAAAATGGCCGAAATCATATCGAAGGAAATAATTTTTAGAACCATTGAAGATGGCCTGCAAATACTTGGAGATTTGTATTAACAAGGTTTTAATAAAAATATCATTCGCAAGAAAAATATAACACCTGATTTTTTTGATTTGAAAATAGAATAACAGGAGATGTTCTTCAAAAATTTGCTCAATTCCGAAATGATATTAATGTAAATAAACATATTTTTACCTAACACTACACCAATGAAAAATATTTTTGACACCACCGTTATTACCGAACTTATTGAAAGGATCAATAAATTAACCCCTGCCACGCTTCCCATCTGGGGCAAAATGAATGCGGCGCAAATGCTCGCCCATTGTAATGTTGCTTATGAACTGGTGTATGATAATAAACACCCGAAACCCAATTTTATACAAAAGATATTCATCAATTTGTTTGCAAAAGAAACGGTAACGGGAAGTAAACCTTACAAAAAAAATCAACCCACCGGCCCCGCGTTTTATATAAAAGGGGAGCGGGATTTTAGCACCGAGAAAAACAGGCTCATCAACCACATAAAAAAAACGGCGGAACTTGGTGAAGCGTATTTCGATAGTAAAGAATCCCATTCATTCGGTAAGCTGTCGCTGACTCAATGGAACACCATGTTCTATAAACACCTCGAACATCACCTTACCCAGTTCGGCGTATAATTTCCAACACTTAATTCATTTATTATTTATCTTCAGTAATGCGCAAATTAATACCAGCACTTTTTTGTACGATGCTATATTCAAATTTAACTATGGCCCAGGATCCCAATCCACCGCAGGTGAAAGTGGCCAACGGTACGATTGAAGGATATACCGATTCGGGAATCTTCGTTTTTAAAGGAATACCTTTTGCTGCGCCTCCTACTGGTAAGTTCCGATGGATGGAGCCACAACCCGTCAACTCTTGGACGGGAACATTAAAGACAACTACATTCGGTCCGCGTTGCGTGCAGTCACCCATTTTCAGTGACATGGTGTTCCGGGCCTTAGATATGAGCGAAGATTGTTTGTACCTTAACGTGTGGACGTCCAGC
>JBDTMM010000110.1:0-7417 GCA_039934275.1 Flavitalea sp.
AATATACTGTGAATTATAAAATCATCGAACCAACTGCGATTTGCGAATTTATCAGCAAAAATCCGGATGCTGTATTACTTGACGTGCGCACCAAATTAGAATTTGAAGGAAAGACCGATGAATACGGGACTCTTAAAAACGCGATCAACATCCCCATTCAGGAACTGGAAGAGAGGCTGAATGAGATCAGCAACCTGAAATCTAAAAAGATCATCGTGTATTGTTCGCACAGTCACCGGAGCCCCGTTGCAAGTCACTTCCTCACACAAAACGGATTTACCGATGTTACCAATATGGCCGGAGGAATGAGCGTGATGGTAGACAATTCCTGTAAAAAATAGTGGCTGGGGTAGGTAAATAAATACTGTAACAAAGCCTTAAGGCCTGTTCAGGCACTAAATATTTTAGCGACCCAGAATGCAGCCGCCGCAGCGATCGCACCGATAATGGTCACTTTTATTGCCCCTGCAATAACAGGCTGCCCGGTGACCTTGCTTTTAAAGTAACCAAAAACAAATAGACACATCAACGTGATTACCGCAGAAATCCTAAGTCCTTCTATTGGATGAGCCGTTAAAAAATAGGGAACGAGCGGAATGGTTCCTCCTACCAAATAAGAAATACCAATGGTTGCAGCGCTTTTACCAGCTCGTTTTTCATCGGGCTTTTCAAGTCCCAATTCGTACTTCATCATAAAGTCTACCCATTTCACTTTATCCTTCGAAAGCTCTTCTACTATCAATGTTTGTGAGTTGTCGCTTAATCCATAATCGGCAAAAATCGCTTTTATTTCCTGCTTTTCAATCTCTGGCACTTTTTCAATTTCTTCATATTCTCTTCGTTCTTCGGATTGGTAATGGTCCAGCTCTGTTTTGCCGGACAGGTAACCTCCAAGGCCCATCGCAATGGATCCCGCGATAATTTCAGCGATGCCTGCAGTAGTGATTAAATGATTATCGCCTACGGCGCTGCTTAGTCCCGCTGCCAATGCGAACGGAACCGTTAACCCATCACTCATGCCGATTACTACATCGGAAATAAAATCCGAACTCCTCAGGTGCTTTTCCGTGTGAATGCCGGTCATTAAAAAAGTATTGAATGTTATCAACTATTCCACGTAACCCACTTCTTTGCGAGCAGATTCCGTCCATTCTTTTATTAATTTTCTTTGGGCGGTACTGAGGATGGAATAAGTGTGTATCCAGGTATAGGAAGGTAAAGGCATATCGCCATTTTCAACCATCTCCCCTATGTCTTTTAAACGATGATCTAATTTTTTCTTGGTGAAAGAAGACAGGTCGGAGAAATTAAGTCCTTCTTTGCCATCCTTTACATGACCATGCAGCCACAACCCTACAGGATTAATATTGGTGTACCACGGATATGCCGTGCGGTTCGAATGGCAGTCATAGCAGGATGTTTGAAGCATGGAAAGCACCGTGTCGGGTACATGCACGGTTTTCGTTATATCGCTTGGGGAAGAGGCCTCGCCCAAATTCCTTGCGGGTCTGATAAACTGAATAATGACAAGTGAAATTAATAGGAAAATGAGTATCCTTCGTATGATCATATTGTTTAATTAATAACGGAATTTACAAAAATTCACTATTACTTAGCATCCTGCAGCCAGGAAAAGTGATAAAGGTGCTTTTTTTACTAAAGAAGGTTTATTTACCATTGACAACTCTTATCAAAGGATTACCACGTAAATTAGGTTATGAAAACGATCATCATTACCGGCGCAAACGGCAACCTTGGAACAGTTGTAACAAAACATTTTCTTGACCAGGGATTCCAGGTGGTGGCAACAGTATCGGAGGAAGCAAAAAAAGAATTCATAAGTCATCCGCATTTGCAGGTGGAGTCGGTAGATCTTCTGGATGAAACTGCCGCGTCGGCACTTGTACACAACGCGGTTGCAGATTATGGACAAGTTCACGGCGCGCTATTGCTTGTTGGCGGATTTATTGGAGGCGACCTAAATACTGCAACGGGAACTGACCTTTCAAAGCAGTTTTCGCTCAATTTCAATTCGGCGTATTTCGTTACAAGACCTTTGTTTGAACACATGAAAAAATATAAGGAAGGCAACATTATTTTTATGGGTGCAAGGCCGGCCTTGGCCCCTTCCTATGCAAAAGACCTCGTAGCATATAGCCTGAGTAAATCACTGCTGTTTAAACTTGCAGAAATCATTAATGAAGAAGCCAAAGGCACTAACATCACGGCAACGGTGATCGCTCCAAGCACCATCGATACGCCCTTGAACAGGAAGCTGATGCCCGAAGTAAATCCTGACAATTGGGTAAAACCGGAACACCTTGCACAGATCATGGAATTTGTAGTTTCCGAAGGAGGTTCGGCCATGAGGGAAACGGTTTTAAAGGTGTATAATAACAGCTGAGCAATCCCTTATATTTCCGTAATCATTAGCAGGAGATCACCCGTGCACCACTCCATCTACTTTTAAGTGGCCCGTTTTCCGTACACAATTACCAATGCTGGAGATACTTTGTTTCGCAGATTTTTTTAAAAAGATCCTCCAAGTTCTCCGAAATGATAAGTTGTTTATGCAGTATTCAGCTTTCTTCTGAGGATGGCATTCTGAAAATACTGGGGAATAAATGCAGAAACTGCAGCCATGATCTTATTGATATTGCCTGGGATGATCTCTTTTTTTCGTTCCAGCATTCCATTTATTCCTTCTCGCGCTACTTTGTTTGCTTCGGTAATAGAGGCACGCGCTATACCTTTTAACTGTTGGTTCAATAACAATAGTTCGGGTTTTGTATTGATTCCGCCTGGGCTTAGCAAACTAACGCTAACGTTCGAGCCCGATAATTCCAATTGCATACTACGCGTAAAATATTCAATAAATGATTTTGTGGCGCCGTACACCTGCTTACGCGGAACCAAATATCGACTACCCAGACTACCAACATTTAAAATGTATTGTTTATCATTTACATCGACCTGTTTTAGAAACAGCCTGGTCATTAATACCGGGATAATGGTGTTAAGTGTGATCTGGTATTGATAGAATTGGCCGTCTTTGTCACCCAACAATGAAAAGTTTCCAATGCCCGCATTATTAATAAGGATGTTTGCCACAATCTGTTTTGAGCTCAACACCTGGAATATGGTGGCACAGCTTGCTGAATCCGTAAGGTCACACTCGATAATAGTAACCCCGATGTCAAAATTTTTACGAATGTAATTACCAAGCTGCGGAAGCCCCGCATTTTTTAGAGAGATAAGTACAAGATTAAATTTCCGGGATGCCAGTTCCAGCGCAAACGACTTCCCCAATCCATCACTGGCACCCGTAACAATAGCGGTATATGCGTTGGTCATTGCTGGAAGTATCGTACCGTTTTATTTAATCCCTTTGCGAAAGGTGTAATGGTATAATTGAGGTTAGCGGTCGCCTTAAGGCTGGAATATTTCTGATCTTTTTTTAATCGTTCCGCAAATTCGGGAAGGAACCCGGGTGCTAAACCTGTGATCCTGGTTTTTATTAATTGTCCATAGCTGTATGCTTCAATCAGTTTTTGCGGAACCCTGATCATCGTATATTTTTTACCGCATATTTTTTTGAGCGTATCGAAGAATTCTTTGTAGCTGATGTCTTCGCCGCCCAGGATGTACCGCTCTCCCGGTATGCCCAAATTCATGGCTTCGACATGTCCTCTTACTACGTCATCGAGATAGGCATAATTAACTACCTGGTCGCCGGAACCGGGTATCATCCGCCATTTACCTTTCAAATAGGCACTCACCATTCTTCCTACCGTATTGCTTCCCGTAACCGGCCCTTCACCAAATACACGCGAAGGATTTACAGTAACAATATGCAGTCCCTGGTTTGCAAATTTCTTCGCCTCTATCTCTGCCAGGTATTTGGTGCGTTCGTAATTAATTGCATAACCATCCGTGCGGGGGTCCTCTTCATTCATTGGGTGTTTAATAGATGGCCCCCATACCCCACAGGTACTGGTATACACCATTTTTGAAACGCCTATATTTCCCGCCACCTCGAAAACGTTTCTTGTACCGATAACGTTTACTGTATGAAACGCTGAAGGATCGGGCATCCACATTTTTGCCAGCGCTGCAGTGTGGTATAATTTTCCGCAACCCTTCATTGCCCTTTTCAAACTGTGTACGTTGAGAATATCCCCCTGGCAAGGAATAATATTTTTATGATGTACCAGCCAGGGATGTTTTGGATTCCTGCAAAGCGCAATCACTTCGTATCCCTTTTCTGCCAGTTCAAAAGTTAATTTCCTTCCTATAAATCCTGATGCGCCTGTTACTAAAACTTTCATAATAGAATGATTAAGAAAGTTGAATTTGTACTGTGTACATGGAATGATGAACGTCTACAATATTGCATACCCCATTAACATAGGTATAGTCATTGTAATTCCCATCGGGAAGGAACAAACGGTATTTATGATCCGTTACTTTTTTAATCCTGATAAATTGCTGGTAATAGTCTGAATAAATTTCTGCCATTGCATAAGGCTCCATCACGTACATCATTGAAACGGTACAATTGATCTGTTTGTAATTGAATGAGGTAATCTTTCCATCATCATTTAACTGGTAAGATCCATCAAGGGCTTTTGTCGATTTGTTCGTGCGGCTCTTTCCATTTACGAACCGGTGAACCTGAGAGTACACTAGTTTTCCTTCGTGATAATGAGCATCTTCTTCGGCGTTTACCTGGAAGTTGATAAGGAACCGCATTTTTATATCAGAGGTAACTTTTATAAAAACATCATTCCCATCTTTTGTATGCTGCAATTGAATTTTGCCCACTGAATTTCCGTTATGGATAACTTTATAGTGTAACGTTTGGTGTTGCGAAACCAATGGTGTTCCGGTCGATAGAAATAAAATTAATAGTATCGAACTTTGCGTATGTATTAGCCTGTTTTTAATTAAGAAATTATTCTTGGTTGCATGGTACCCATTGAATTTTTTGATGAGCCAGATGGTGAATAAAACGATCATACAATAATGGTTTGAGCTGTTATTTCTTCTTATTATACGTATGACAACCAACTTATCACTCACCCCTATTGTATAATGAGAAATTTTCGAGGGCTCGTGCCGCTCACCTGCTTTCATTCTATGGCATACGCTGTCAACTCCACTTATGGTACAGTCTGACCAATTTATGTTTTGTGAATTTTTGAAATGCTTTATTGCCAATTTCCACTGCGCGACTATCGCACCAGATAATGGAATTGCGTAATGGTTTGTGATTTTTATCAACACAAACCAATCCGTGCATCTGGTATGAAATGCCTATCGCTGCCACCTCTTCACTTGTGAATGGTAATTTTTGTTTCAGCAGTTTCATCGCATTGATGAGTTCTTTCCACCACAACTCCGGATCCTGTTCCGCAAAACCGGGCTGAGTGGATATCATCAGCATTTCGGAGGAAGGAGAAAATGCTGCCGCAGCGGGTTTCCCTGATTCTAAATACAGCAATGCCACTTTAATGGAAGATGATCCTATATCAATGCCAAGCAGGTATTTACCCATTTTAATATTTGGTCGATGAAATTAGGGAATATTTTCACTGTCACATGAATAAGACATTGGAGTAGTACAATTGAATGAATACCTTTGCAGATTGCAAAAAAAAGAACAAAATACCAGGCATATCCGTGATTTCGCCGCCAGGCTCGGGTTCGACCATTGCGGCATCGCGAAGGCAAAGACTCTTGATGACGACGCACGGCGGCTGGAAGCCTGGCTCAAAAAAGAGATGCATGGCAGCATGCAATACATGGCTAATCATTTTGAAATGCGTGTTGACCCAACTAAATTAGTTCCGGGTGCAAAATCGGTTATTACACTATTACTCAATTATTTCCCTTCTCAATTGCAAAAACCGGATGGTTATAAGATTGCGAAGTATGCCTATGGAGGTGATTATCACGAGGTGATCAGAAATAAACTGCATGAATTTTTGCACTTGATCAGACAAAATATCGGCGAAGTAACTGGCCGCGGTTTTGTTGATTCGGCACCAGTATTGGAACGCAGCTGGGCGCAACAAAGTGGTGCCGGGTGGATTGGGAAAAGCGGCAATCTCATAAATAAAAAAGGTGGCACCTATTTTTTTATCGCCACATTAATTACCGACCTCGATTTAGTATATGACGATCCCTTTGTAAAAGATTATTGTGGCACCTGTACAAAATGTATTGAGGCGTGCCCCACTGAGGCCATTGGGGAAAATAAAGTTGTGGACGGAAGCAAATGCATTTCTTATTACACCATTGAATTAAAAGAATTGCTGATCCCCGATGAAATGCAAGGCAAATTCGATAACTGGATGTTTGGCTGCGACGTGTGCCAGGATGTTTGTCCATGGAACCGATTTGCCACACCAACAAAAGAAAAAGCATTTACGCCTTTAAATGAAGTGTTGAATTTTACATCGATGGAATGGGAAAATATTACTGAAGAACGATTTCGGCAGGTATTTAAAAATTCACCACTGAAAAGAGCGAAATACGATGGAATAAAACGCAATCTGAATTTTCTGAAGGTGTCGTAATTATTTTATGAAATATTTCAGGTCCAGCCCAAGTGTCAAAAAGTGTTTGTTTTCAGAAACCTCTTTTTCAAGTATCGATGAAATATTTGAACGCACCGTTGGCCCTACCCATAGCGGTCTTTCTTTTTTTGAGAACAAAGCAAACGATATCCCGGCGGATACTCCGGCTTGTGTTTGATTGATCAGCCTGTCGTTCTTGTAATAAACACCTGTGGTTCCATCAAAATGAAGGCTGGTAGATTGAAGCAGCTGCGATACCACCAAACCACCATTAATATAAATCGGAAGTTTTCCTCGATTATTTATCCTGTAAAAAACACTCACGGGCAACTCGATAAAATGATATCGGTTTTTATATACAGAGGTTTCCGTTTCATCGATCAGATAATAATTCTGCACCGATAAATAACCCGTGCCCGTATTTACCACCTGTGCCGCATTTATTTTTTGACCCACACGTGAAAGGGTATTGAATTGTGAGTAGGTTAATCCTGCAGATACAGAAAAACGTTTTGACAATTTGCGTTTAGCCACTGCGCCTGCCGAAAATGAAAATCCGGGTGAAACCACAGAAGGAGTATGTCCTCTCGGCGAAAATAATGGCGTAACCCCAGGTGCAGGGGCAGGGGCAGTAAGTCCTCTCGATGAAGAAACGTCTTCTACTTTCGACTGGTCAAAATTTAACAGGTCGCCATTGTTTAGAAATGAGGTACCTACAAATGTGCTTATACCAAAAGACCATTTTGATATTTTTTTATTGGCGATTTTTTTAACTACTGTTGAATTTTCGCTATTCACCAATTCATAATGCTGTGTAATATTTAGAGACGGTTTAT
>JBDTMM010000111.1:0-7327 GCA_039934275.1 Flavitalea sp.
TAGGGCTTGGCTATGGCAGTTATTACAATAATTATTATAACTGGAACACTTATTACAATCCTTATTATTATTCCGGAGCGATATTAAATCCAAAAACAAATCCTTCAGGATATACTACTATTCGAAGGTTCAATCCGGGTAATTATTCCAACACAAGGTATAATACCAGCAGGCCTGCAGCAAGGCCTTATAATGGTCGTTTGTATGGAAGTGTTCCCCCAAATACAAACAGGTCTGTAGGCGGTTCGGTAAGAAGGATATTCTCCGGTTCAAATAACAATCAATCACAGGAAAGACCTGTAAGAGTGTACACGCCTTCCAATAACAACAATAATGCTACCAGCACTCCAAGAACTTCTGGAGGTTCCGGAAATAGTGGTGGTGGAAATGGCAGCAGGCCAGGCAGGTAAGAAAGGACATAATCAGCAGCATGAAAAAATTCTCTTTTGTAATTTCCGTACTGTTTTCAGTACAGCAGTTGTCAGCGCAGGTTCCCGAAGATGCGATACGCATTTCATGGAACATACCTTCAGGTACCGCCCGTAGCATGGCGATCGGTGGAGCGATGGGCTCACTCGGTGGCGACTTTACTTCCACATTTGTAAACCCCGCCGGGCTCGGGTTTTATAAAAAAGGGGAATTTGTGATCACCCCCGGTATCTCCTTTTTAAATGCCAAAAGTGATTACCTCGGTACCACCACCAAGGCAAATCCTCTCGAGAAATTTAATTTGGGCGCAACCGGTTTTGTTTTGTGCAACACCAATCAATATAGTAAATGGCAAAACAGAACATTCAGCATCGGCATCAACAGAACCGCAAATTTTAACGGACGCACACACTACAAAGGTGTGAACAATTTCAGCTCCTTTTCTGAAACCTATGCCGAGGAATTTTCACAGTCGGGATTGCCCATTAATACCGTCTTGTATTCTGCACCGCTTTCTTTTGCTACCAAACTCGCCAACTATACTTACCTGATAGATACCGCTACTGTTAATGGTTCCACCGAAGTAGTGGGATTACCATTGCGAAATGCCGTTCTTTCAGGAACCGCTGCGCAACTGCTGCAGCAAAAAGATATCGTTACCAAAGGAGGTATTACAGAAGTTTCACTGGCCACAGCGGCCAATATGGATGATAAAGTGTACATCGGTGGAAGCATCGGGATTCCGATCGTTAACTTTGAACGTACCTCTACCATTTCCGAAACTGACGCAACAACAGCCATCAATAATTTCAACACCGCCAGTTATAAGGAAACTTATAAATCTTCGGGAGTTGGATTAAATGCAAAATTTGGAGCAATTTTTAAACCGGACAATACTTATCGCGTAGGCCTGGCCATACAAACGCCAACAATTTATGGATTGAAAGAAAGAACTACCGGAACAATGACCACCGACCTTGAAGGGTATGTTACGGGAAAGAGGACTGCAAATGCCGATTCTATCTATACTCAATATGGTGCAGATATCCCGCAATACCGGTACGACCTTATCACACCCTGGAAATTTTTAGTGAGCGGTTCCTATATATTTAGCGGAGTGGCAGATGTTACCAAGCAAAAAGGGTTTATTACTGCCGATATTGAATACGTTACTCACCAGTCTTCAAAATTTTATTCTTCCGATCAGGAATCTGATGATAATTATTACAGCAGCGTAAATCAAACTATCAAAGCGTCTTATAAAAATGCATTCAACTTTCGCGTGGGCGGCGAAATGAAGTTCAATACACTGATGGCGAGATTAGGTTTTGCTTATTTTGGAAAACCATACGACGACAGCCAGATAAAGGCCCACCTTATGAATTTGAGCGGCGGTGTGGGGTACCGCGACAAAGGCGTTTTTATTGATGTGACTTATATACAAAGTCTCAACCGCGACGCAAACTTTCCTTACAGGATTTCCGATAAGGCAAATACTTATGCCGATGTGCGGAATACCACCGGGAACCTAATTATTACCGCTGGTTTTAAATTTTAATATTTGATACAAACTCAAGTAACAATTCTTTTGGCATCCATTTAATTTCGGGATCTTTTTGGAACCAGGTCAATTGCCTTTTTGCATAATGACGGGTGTTTGTTTTTATTTTTCCTATCGCTTCATTCAGATCTGATTTGTTTTCAAGAAAAGCAAAAAGCTCCGAGTAACCCACTGTTTGTAATGCATTCAATTGCTTAAAGGGCATTAAAGAAATTACTTCTTTCAATAAACCCATCTGCATCATTTCATCTACTCTTGTATTTATATTTTTATACAGTTGTTCCCTTGGAATATCAATCGCAAATTTTAGAACATTAAAATCCCTTTCAACTGATTTTTTTTGCTGAAATTCTTTAATAGAATGCCCGGTGGATAACTGTACTTCGAGGGCGCGCATCATTCGTTGTGGGTTATGCATCTCTCCTTCTGTAAAATAAACTATATCGTGTTTTTCAATTTGCTGTTGCAGCCATTCCATTCCATGTTGCTTATAACTGGAAATAATTTGGTCCCGGATATGCGCGGGGATCTCGGGAATTTCATCCATTCCTTTACAAAATGCCTGGATGTACAATCCCGTACCACCAACCATTATTACCACATCGCGGTGCTGAAAAATGTCCTGGGCAGCACCTAAGGCGTACTTTTCAAAAGTTGCGGCGTTAACCGTTTCCGTAATGGAATGGGAGTTTATAAAATAATGTTTAACAGCGGTTAATTGCTCCGCAGAGGGTTTTGCTACGCCGATGTTCAGTTCCTTGAAACACTGCCGCGAATCGGCTGATATGATCTCTGTATGGAAGGCCTGTGCAAGGTGAATAGCAATATCAGTTTTGCCGGATGCTGTAGGGCCAGAGATCAGTATTATTAATTTGCGGCTCACTACACTTCTTCCTGATTGTCTTCCGTTGCTTCTTCTTCGGTTCCGCTGCTTTCTTCATCCTCAGTTCCATCACCCCCTTCAACGGTAAACCCTTCAGCACCGCGTGACAGGTCATATTTTTCCTCCACTTCGGTGAGTTTATCACCAACCAATCCCTTTACACCGTATTGCGACGGACCGATGCCTTCTTTTTTAATCACCGCCGGGTATTCGATCTTGGAGCTTTCTTCCTTTGATACGTTGATAAGTTCTACCTGGAACGACCAGTTTTTTATAAAATCGTACTGATACACGAATTTTTGGTTGGGATCCTTTATTTCTGAACCAATAGTAGTGTCCTTCATTAAAAGAGGCGCTACTTTATAGTTGCGGGAGTATTTTTCAAGAGATATTTCGCGGCCACGCTGCCAGCTGTCGTTGCTCCTATAGAAGGTGGCCTGGTGCTTTAAATCGAATTCAAAAGCTTTTAGGATAACATGATGCAAATCGGTAAAGCTCTGGGTATGCCTTATCACAATGTCCCTGTAAACGCTGTCATCTTCTTCAAAATATATCCTGAACTTTAGTATCGCCATATTGTGGTTGGAATGTGTAGGGTCAAAAGTAAGTAATTTAGGCGACAGGCCTGACGGGCTTAAGATCCATTTCAGATGCTTTTTTCAACATCAGATCAAAGGCATCGTCGTAATTATTTTCGATCAATCCGTCGAGGATAGCTTCCCGGATGGCATTCTTCAATATTCCCACTTCTTTCCCCGGTGTTAATCCGAATATTTTCATAATCACCTCACCGGTAACGGGCGGTTGCCAGTTGCGGATCCGGTCGCTTTCTTCCACCTCCTTTAAGCGCATCTCCACAAAATCAAAATTGTCGAGATAGCGTTTTACTTTCAGTTTATTTTTTGAGGTGATGTCTGCGCGGCACAAAGTCATCAGCGATTCAATATCGTCACCAGCGTCGAATAAAAGTCTGCGAATAGCCGAGTCCGTTATGTTTTCTTTTGTAAGGCTGATGGGTCGAAGGTGCAGCTCCACGAGCTTTTGCACGAACTTCATCTTTTCGTTGAGCGGAAGTTTGAAATGCGCGAATATTTTCGGCACCATTCGTGCGCCGACAGCTTCGTGACCATGAAAGGTCCAGCCATGACCTGGCTCGAATGCTTTGGTTGCGGGTTTTGCAATGTCGTGGAGCAATGCCGCCCACCTTAACCAGAGGTCGTTGGTGAAAAGGCAAATATTATCCAGCACCTGTAGGGTGTGATAGAAATTATCCTTATGACCTTTGCCATCGATGTATTCGGCACCGGCAAGATCAACGAGTTTTGGAAAGATGATGTGGAGCAGACCGCTTTGATACAAAAGATCGAATCCTATCGATGGTTTTTCGCTAAGCAGGATCTTGTTTAATTCTTCAGCTATACGTTCCTGTGAAATTATTTTTATTCGTTCAATATTATCTTTTATTGCTTCGAAGGTTACAGGCGCGATGGTAAAACCAAGTTGCGAGGCAAACCTGATGGCGCGCATCATTCTCAGCGGATCGTCGCTAAAGGTTCCGGCGGGTTCCAGTGGTGTTTGGATAATTTGGTGCTGCAGGTCGTCCAGGCCATTGAATGGATCGATGAGTTTTCCGAAATCGTTTTTATTAAGGCTGATGGCGAGGGCGTTCATCCTGAAATCGCGGCGCAGCTGATCGTCTGCAAGTGTACCGGGTTGTACTTCCGGGTTGCGGCTATGGTAGCCATAGCTTTCTTTGCGGGCGCCTACGAATTCAATCTCCCAGTCGTTGATTTTTAATTGTGCGGTGCCATAGGTTTTAAAGTAGGCTACTTTGGGTACCGGGTTAAATCTTTTTGCCACTTCGTGAGCCAGTACTATTCCATCGCCCACGCAAACGATGTCGGCGTCCTTTGTAGTTCTTCCGAGGAGTTTGTCGCGCACGAATCCGCCGATAATATAGCAGGGCAACTGAAGTTCTTCAGCGGCGTGGGCTATTTTATGAAATACAAAAAGTTCCTTATCGGTGCAGGCAATTTCCATTTTGGCGAAGTTAAAGTTTTTTGAGCGGGGGTTATGACGACAGAGTTAACTAGCACCACCATAAGTGTATCACCAATCACTTCGTAAGCGAAGCCATAGGTTAATTCAGGAAATAAGTATAACCCAGTTAAAATTTTTTGAACATTTTACTCTCCCCTTTTGTAACCATAAACTCACTCACTAACGCCCTAAATACTTTATTGCCGGGTACGCGCAGCATTTTGCAAGCTGCTTCTTTCTTTTTCGGATCGCGTATTATTTTCTGGGCGAATTTAATCGCGTACCGCATCAAGGTATTGGATTCTTTTTGCTTCTTGCTTAATACGCGGTCATGCATATCCGGTACAGCACAAATAATGGTTTTGTTACCTGGGTATTGTTTTACCACCATGTTTTTAATTTTACCGGATACACCGGCCAAAAAGAGGTTTCCTGTTGAGATTGCCATAGGTTAAGGTTTACCTCAAAATAGAAAAAGCCCATTGCATTTGCAAGGTTTCTCCATTGATTCTCCATTATGTTATGGAGAAACAATGGAGAATGAATGGAGAAGCATTGGGGGAATGAAGGTTTCACGCAAAGACGCAAAAGGGAAAATCCTTTGCACCTTTGCGTACTCTTTGCGTCTTTGCGTGAAACAGTGTCAAGGCGTCATAAGGCAAAAAAACCATCATAAACTACTCAAACACCAAACGTCGCTAACAATTGCTCATTCCTGATCTCCAACGCGCATTTGAAATGCCCCTGAGGACAAACCTCATGTCCATGCAATCCGCATGGCCTGCAATACAACGGCTCCTCTCTTTCAATAATATAATGAACATCGGAAAGTGGCCCATAACCAAACGACGGCACCGTAGAACAATATATTGCCGTTGTTGGCGCATTCATTGAAGAAGCAAAATGCATTGGTGCCGAATCATTTACATAATTCATCACCGCTTGCTTCATTAAAGCAGCCGACTGCAAAAAACTCAGCTTACCACATAGGTCGTGTGGAGATTTTGTGGTTGTCATCTGAATGATGGCATCGGATAATGAACGATCAGACAGTCCCCCTAAAAGAAAGATGTCAAAACCATCCGGCAATGAATTTATAAATTCTGCCCACTTCTGTGGAGGATATTGCTTGGTGAACCAAACCGATGCAGGTGAGATTGTAATAAACGGTTTTGAAATATACTGGCGAACCGCCGCCTCATTTTCTTCACCAGGATATAATTTCGGCTTCAGTGGTGTTGCACCCGCAAAATGACTGATCAATCGGTTATTTCTTTCTATCTCGTGTACCGCATCAAACTGATGAGCAACCCTTTTTGAAAATAGAAAACTGAAAGGGTTTTTATCGAATCCTATTTTTTCCTTTGCCCTGGAAAACGCCGTTAGAAATCCCGTAGCGGCATAACGCTGCACATTAATTACTTTATCATAACGCTGCTTCCTGATCTGCAGCAACAATCGGAATAAATTGAATAATTTTTTTTCCTTCTTGTCCCATATCAAAACCGTTCTTAACAATGGATGTTTGTCGAGCAACCCTTCGTTCCCTTTTCTTACCAGAAAATCAATGATTGCGTCCGGTTGCGAGGCATGAATGGTTTCCACTATTGCAGTGGCCAGCACCACATCGCCAATGAAGGCAGTCTGAATGATAAGGAATTTTGGTTGCATGCCTAACGGTTATGGACGTATGATGGTAACCGAACCGTTTCGGTTCCATTTATATATTGCTGATGGCTGCGCAATGGTTTCATCATCCTGCCTGTAGCCTACCACATAATCCACGCCGGTACGAATGTGGTTCAGCACCTGCTTAAAATTGCCTGGGGCAGGGTCACCGGAAATATTTGCCGAAGTGGAAGTAATGGGTTTGCGGAATCTTTTAATCAGGTGCCTGCAAAATGTATCCTGCACTATCCTTATACCTATCGATCCGTTGTCGGCGATGAGGTTCTGCGCAAACCCTATTGCTCCTTCGAAGATCATGGTGGTGGGGCGGGTAGTTTTTTCGAGCAGCTCAAACACCCGCGGATCGGGGCTGGCAACATATTGCAGGATGTCTTTTGGTTCGGCTACCAGCACGATCATGCTTTTTAAAAGCGATCTTTCCTTTAGTGCGTACACTTTTTCAACGGCCGCTTCATTGGTGGCATCGCAACCGATTCCCCATACGGTATCGGTAGGGTATAGAATGGTTCCTCCCTGGTCCAGCACAGCAAGGCATGGCTCAATGTCTGCTTCAAAATCGGTCATGCGAAAAATTTAGCAAATGTAACGCTATAACGGTAGCCTGATACGCGTGGTTGCTGCGCATATACTATGTTTGTAAAAATTACAGGAAATGGAATGGCAATTATTAATAGCAGAAGCCTGGCAGAACAGGGAACTTTTAAAGGAGCAGAGATATGGTGACG
>JBDTMM010000112.1:0-7216 GCA_039934275.1 Flavitalea sp.
TAGGTACACACCACCGGCCAGTCCCGCGGCACCACCTATAAAAATATCTTCCCTACCATCTTTATTTACATCGGCCTTTGCCATGCATGGACCCGGGCGTGATAAGTAATTTGGCAATAGGGTTTGCACAGTAAAATCATTAAAGTTATTTTCCTTGTGAGTAAACCTCAATGAGGAATCCTCTGTAAAAAAAGGTTTTGGCTTAATAGAATCATTTATCCACGTGGCCGCCGCATCTTTAAGTTTTACTACCAATAACTGGTTTGCTTTCACCGCAGTCAAGACCTGTTCCTTATCATTGGGCCAGATAATTTTCACAGAATCAGCAGTTGCATTCTTCCCAATTCCAAAGTTCAGCACCGGGTCCATGGAAGATTGAAAACCTCTTACTGGCATTTCTTCCTGGTAATACAGAGTGTCTTTACAATACACGGTAACCCTTGCACCAATACCCCTTGAATTATTTAAGTCTCCTTCTAGTTTTACTTTTAAATAATTATTATTTGCAAATACTTCGCTATTATTTTTATAGATCGATGAAACTTCGTTGGTGTTATTCACTACCAGGTCAAGGTCACCATCATTGTCCAGATCCACATATGCTGCTCCGGCAGAAACACCCGGCTCGCCAATACCCCAATCGTTGGCGCGGTTTACAAAACCACCCTTACCATTATTCTGAAATAGATATTTTGATATTTTTATTGAAGGCATTTTTGCAATGAAATCATTCACCACTACTTCTTTAGATTCCGCCCGTGCCTTTATCGTTTCGTCAACGGTATATTTTAGAAAGTCGAGTTCAGTGTAATCTTTTACGTATCCGTTTGTTACGAGCAGGTCCTTATTACCATCGTTATCGATATCAGCGAACAGCGCGCTCCAGCTCCAGTCGGTATTGGACACACCTGCAAGTTGTCCTACTTCGCTGAACGTGCCGTCCCCATTATTTTTCTGAAGCATATTTCGACTAAACTGGTAATAGAACCCTTTTTGAAAAAGCATTTGCATTTTGTCGAAGTTCTCAGCACCGCTGTGCATTTTTTGAGTCTTGTTATCTTCCGGTAACATGTCAAGGGTGATCAAATCATTCAGGCCATCATTATTATAATCTGCAAAGTCAGATCCCATAGAATACATGGAAATGTGATCCATACATTCCTTCAGCTTTTCAGTGAAAGTGCCGTTCTTATTATTGATAAATAAATAATCGGGTTCATTAAAGTCGTTGGAAACATATACATCGGGCCATCCGTCATTATTTACGTCGGCAATAGCAAGGCCCAATCCAAAACTTAATACGTTGGAAGTAATGCCGGCCTGTTCGCTGACGTTGGTAAAATGACCATTATCATTCCTGTATAATTTGCTGGCGAAGTTTGGATTTCTCTGGTTTCTGAAATCAGTACTTTCCTGTACTCCCGAAGTGTACTGCTGCAGGGAATGATTAATTAAAAACATATCCAGGTCTCCGTCCTTATCGTAATCAAAAAAAGAAGCCTGGGTAGAATAACCCTGGTCGGCAAGACCATATTTCTCCGCCTGTTCCGAAAAGGTGAGGTCGCCATTATTAATGAATAA
This sequence comes from Flavitalea sp., assembly GCA_039934275.1. Classification (GTDB taxonomy): domain Bacteria; phylum Bacteroidota; class Bacteroidia; order Chitinophagales; family Chitinophagaceae; genus Flavitalea. The sequence goes on from JBDTMM010000112.1 coordinate 1,582, forward strand.
AAGATTTTTTCTTTTTTCTGCGTCGCCATCTGCAGAGCGGCAAATGTAGATGTCCAGTTTTCCATCTCCATTAATATCAACCATAGTGGCACCAGTGCACCAGCCCTGTTTATCTGCTATGCCACTTTTATCAGTAATGTTTTCAAATTTGAAGTTTCCTTTGTTCAGGTAAAGCCGATTTTTAACCATATTACCGGTAAACAGGATATCCTGCAGCCCATCATTATTTATATCGCCTATGGCCACACCGCCTCCATTATAGAAGTAGGCGTAATTCATTACATTAAAAACGTCGGTTTCGAATAATTCATTCTTAAACTGGATCCCGGTATCGTTTTGGTCAAGCGAGGTGAAAAGTTTCTTTTTTGAGTTGCTGTCGGTGCAGCCAGATAAAAGGATCAACCCGAAACATAAAAGCCCACATTGAAACCGGCGCATAATAGTGAAATTTGATAGAGATTGATAGATGGGTATAAAGTAGAAGATTCCAATGTATAAACAATGGAATCTTTTATTAAAATTATTTTTTTCTGGCGGGATAGTTCCTATCACACCAGAGTGGAGTAGCTACCTTATCTTCCCTATCAGCTAGAGGAAGTGCTTTCTTGACCTCATCAGCTAATACTGGTCACTAATTGAGGCGCTATCACCACAAAACCACACTTACCTAAAACAACATCGAACTACTTGATTCACTCAAAATAGCACTGGCATTACGTATGGGTTAATATTTGAGACATTCCAATTATGGCACGGAATTTCGGGCTTTATTAGAGAATTGCTAATAAAAATCGCTCACACTCAAAATTTCTCTATATGAATCAGAAACCTAATGATCGAACAAACCAGGGGGGCACACCTCAGGGGAATAGTAAAAATGATCAAAAATCCATCCTCCAAAAAGCCGAAGCGCAACAAAAACACCGTGAAAATGGTTCTTTAAGCCCTGGCGACGCAAAAAAAACTGCCCACCCAATTGAGCGTCATATGACCTCAAAAGAAAGAGGTGGAATTTTATAATAATATATCAAATGTGCCGTTCCAATGGATACAGATCACGGACCAAAAGTGGGTTTTGGATCTGTATTCTCCAATAACTATAAATCTCCAATCTATGACCACTTCAAAAACCACCATTCCTCCTAAAAAAACAATTACCTCCATTAAGGAAGACAGACAGGCCAGAAGTTTTAGTGACCTTGATGAAAAAAGCAGGTTCATACAAGAGAAAATCAGGCAAAGCCGCGTTCAGTACATTGTTAAAGATCTTCCTATTTACTAAAAAGTTTTTGCGTATTCCACTAATGCCCTTTCAAGGCAATCCATCGCTTTAGAGAGACTTTCAGAATTGAGTACGTACGCCAGTCTCACTTCATATTTTCCCAACCCATTCGTACCATAAAATCCAGTTGCCGGCGCCAGCATCACTGTTTGGTTATTGTAGTTAAAAGACTCCAACAGCCATTGACAAAACTTGTCGGAATCATCAATAGGTAATTTCGCGATGGCGTAAAATGCCCCTCCGGGATTAGGACAATAGACGCCTGGCATGGCATTGAGCCGGCTAACCATCAGGTCGCGCCTGCGTATGTATTCTTTTTTTGTTCCATCAAAATAATCCGCTGGAAGATCCACTGCTGCCTCTCCCAATATCTGTGCAAATGACGGCGGACTTAACCTTGTCTGTGCAAATTTCATCACGGATTCTAGTAAATCTTTATTCCTGGTAATCAATGCACCGATCCTTCCTCCACATGCGCTATATCGTTTTGAAATAGTATCTATTAAAACCACATGCTGGTCAACCCCCGTCAATTGCATTGCGCTAAAATGAGTTCCCGAATAACAGAATTCGCGGTATGCCTCATCCGCAAACAGGAATAGGTTGTGTTTAACCACTATTTCTTTTAGCACTTCCAGCTCTTGTTTTGAATATAAATAACCCGTTGGGTTATTTGGATTACAGATAATAATGGCGCGAGTCCTGGGAGTGATCGCTTTTTCAAACTCCGATAGTGCAGGTAATGCAAAACAAGATTCAATTGAAGAAGTCACGGTTTTCACCGTTACCATGGCCTCCATCGCAAACCCATTATAATTTGCATAAAATGGTTCTGGAATAAGGACTTCATCACCCGGGTCCAGGCAGGCCATTAACCCGAACAGGATGGCTTCTGAGCCACCTGTGGTAACAATAATTTCGTTGTGGTTAATATAGATGTGGTTCCTGCCGTAGTATTTCACCAGCTTGTGCCGGTAACTTTCGTTACCAGCACTGTGGCTATATTCAAGAACTTTGAAATCAGAATTTCTAACCGCATCCAGAATTTGCGGAGGTGTTTCAATATCGGGCTGACCAATATTAAGGTGATAAACAGTAACACCCTTGTTTTTTGCTGCTTCAGCGTATGGAACCAGTTTGCGGATGGGAGATGCGGGCATTTCTTGCCCACGCAAGCTTATTTGTGGCATCCCGCAAAGATAGGAGAACTATTATTTGACTTTTGTTTGTTCGAATTTGGCAAATGCATCAGCATTCAGCACCTCACCTTTGATGGTAATATTAACAGGAAGATCGGCACCGGCTATTTTTACAGTGATTTGTTTTGTAAATGCACCAGGCGCAGCAGCGTTGAAACCTGCAGTAATCTTATCGTTCTGACCCTTAGCAACAGGAGCTTGTGGCCAGGCTGGTGTAGTACATCCGCAAGACGCAGTAGCACTTTCCACAACAACAGGTTTTTCGCCCACATTAGTAAAAGGAAATTCATGCGTAACAGGTACACCCTGTTTGATTTTTCCAAAATCGAACGTTGTTTCTTTAAATTTTACAAGATATTCTGCTTTCTTCTGAGAAAAAGCAGCTCCTGATAATAACATGACCGACAATACCAGCATGAGTGTTTTCATAATCTAATTTATTTGTTTTAATGAGGATAAAGATGTGTTTAGAGGCGCAGAGGTTGTAGGTGTTGAATATACCTCACCCGATATAACAATAACCCTGGTTTGACCGCCACCATAACTTAGCGTAACATTTTTTGAAAAATGTCCTTCCGAAGAGGCATTGAACCCAACCTTAATCATTGAAGTGGCACCGGGCCGGATCGCAGCCATCTCCCACTCGGGAGTGGTGCATCCACATGAAGCCTGCACGTCTTCGAGCGCCAAAGGCGTTTTGCCCTTGTTGGTAATTTCAAAATTATGAGTAACAGGCCGGCCCTGTGGAATTTTCCCAAAGTCAAAACCTTGTTCTTTTAATTCGAGCACTTCCGGCGCTTTGACCATTTTTTGAGAGAAGCCCGCGATGCAAGCTGTAAAAACAAAAAAAGTGAGTAGAATTATTGTCTTCATTTATAAAACGATGAGTTTCAAAAATACACGATTACACGCCTAAAAGCCAATAAATTTTAGCTTTTAAACCATTTTTTAACGACTGAATAGCTCTCTGTAAAATTGCTTAGGTTTGCTGCATGGATCAAGTTGAAAATAACTCTTCAACCACCACTGAAAAACTGTCCTTTAATAACTTCCGTGAGGAGGTGTTGCTGGATTACCGGGTTTGTAGTGAAAGCCGTGAAGCCAGTCTTCTCGGCAGAAAAGAAGTTTTAACGGGAAAAGCCAAATTTGGCATCTTCGGTGATGGTAAAGAGGTGGCCCAGGTTGCTGCCGCAAAATTCTTCCAGCCGGGCGACTTTTTATCGGGATATTATCGCGACCAGACGATGGCTTTTGCCACTGGTCAGGCAACAATGGAGCAATTCTTTTCCCAGTTATATGCCGATCCCGACAGCAAAAACGAACCCCACAGTTCAGGAAGGCAGATGAATTCACATTTCGCCACACCGAACGTGGATGAAAATGGCGACTTCCTTGACCTTGTGAATCGAAAAAATATCGCTGCCGGCCTTGCACCTACTGCCGGGCAAATGCCTCGAGCCCTTGGATTTGCTTTGGCCTCCAAACTTTTCAGGCACAATCCGGAACTCAGGGAGCTGAAACATCTCAGCGACAATGGTAACGAAGTTTGCTTTTGTACCATTGGCGATGCCTCTACTTCGGAAGGTCATTTCTGGGAAACGGTGAATGCCGCAGGTGTGCTCCAGGTTCCGCTCGCAATATTCGTTTGGGACGATGGATATGGCATTTCTGTTCCAAAAGAAGTGCAAACCACCAAAGGTTCAATATCCGAGGCCATAAAAGGCATGCAGAAAAAAGAAGGAACAAACGGTTTAAACATATATAAAGTGAAAGCCTGGGATTACTCGGGAATGTGCGAAGTGTTTGAACAGGCAATCTCGCGTATGCGCGTAACTCATATTCCTGCGCTGTTTCATGTTGAAGAAGTTACACAGCCGCAGGGACATTCCACTTCGGGTAGTCATGAACGTTATAAAACATCGGAACGACTGGAATGGGAAAGAAACTGGGATGCCAACAAAAAATTCAGGGAATGGATTCTTGCCAATGCCCTTGCAAGTGAAGAAGAACTAAATAATATAGAAGTAGCTGCAAAAGAGCACGTTAAGAAAAGCAGGCAGGTTGCCTGGGTAAAATTTAATGACAGTATTAATATCCTGGTATCAAAAGGTGTTGCTCTCCTCGACGACAAAATTAATAGTGGTGCCGACATTCACGGTGAAATTGCAAATGCAAAAAAGGATCTCGTAACAAACCGCGAACCGCATCGAAAAGATGTATTAAAGGCACTGCACATATCCATGCTTTCATTGGGCTATTCGGAGGATATAAAAAATATTAAAGACTATTACGAAGAATTAAAAGCAGAAGGGTACCGCATTTACGACTCCCATTTGTATGATGAGTCGCCGAAAAGTCCGCAGCTCACGCGAACTAACGCACTAGAGTATGCCCCCGATGCACCTTCAATAAATGGATACGAAATTCTAAATAAATATTTTGATGAACTTTTCACCCATAATTCTTCCGTTATTGCCTACGGTGAAGATGTAGGAAAAATTGGTGACGTGAACCAGGGCTTTGCAGGTTTACAAGCGAAACATGGCGCCCACAGGATCTTTGACACAGGTATTCGAGAACTCACCATCATTGGCCAGGGAATTGGATTATCCATGAGAGGATTAAGACCAATTGCAGAAATACAATATATAGATTACATATTATACGGATTGCAGCCATTGAGCGATGACGCTGCCTGCATGCAATGGAGAACAAAGGGAAGGCAAACCTGCCCGATGATCGTTCGTACAAGGGGCCACAGGCTCGAAGGAATCTGGCACAGCGGATCACCAATGGGCTTGATGATACATTCCTTAAGAGGTTTCCATGTGTGCGTTCCGCGCAACATGGTGCAGGCGCTTGGAATGTACAACACCCTGCTTCATGGCAATGATCCTTCCATTGTTGTTGAATCACTAAACGGCTATCGACTCAAAGAAAAACTTCCTTCCAATCTTTTAGAATATCGTGTGGCGCTTGGTGAACCCGAAGTGATCAGGAAAGGAAGCGATATCACTTTTGTTTCTTATGGTTCTACGCTCCGCCTTATCGATGAGGCCTGCGATGTTTTGCAAAAGCAAAATATCAGCGGCGAGATCATTGACGTACAAACACTTCTTCCATTCGATGTTAATTCAATGATCATCGAATCACT
>JBDTMM010000113.1:0-7193 GCA_039934275.1 Flavitalea sp.
GCCGGGTCTGTGCTGATGGGGGCCACCATATATTCCACCACTTCACGGTTTACCACTACAACAGGCTCCTTCTCCGTTGAGGTAGTTTTTTTCTGGCATCCTGCAATAAGAAGAATGGCAGCCAACAAAAAATTAAACCTTAAAAGCATTCGTAAAGGTAACACATGGTGCGCCTTAATTCAATTGCGATAAAATCTCGTACGACCTTAATCTTTCGGCATGGTCATAGATATGCGAGGTGGCCATAAGCTCATCCGCACCGGTGTTGTCTATAAATCGCTGCAATTCTACTTTAATGGTTTCAGGCGAACCAATAAATGTGCACGACATCATTTGCTGAACGGTTGCTTTTTCCATTTCGTTCCAGTAACTATTTATATTATCGATCGGTAAGGGTAGTGGTGCGCGGGTTCCCCTGATAATTCCCGTCGCAAACTGGAAAAACGAAGTGGCGATGCGATGGGCCTCTTCGTTTGTATCGGCTGCAATAACGTTCACGCACGTGATGATGTACGGTGCTGCGAGATCTTTTGAAGGCCTGAAACTGCTTTTGTATAATTCTATTGCATCGTACAATTGTGCGGGCGCAAAATGACTCGCAAATGCGTAAGGCAGTCCTAATAAACCCGCGAGTCGTGCGCTTTCTGTACTGGAACCAAGTATCCAAATGGGTATGTCGATACCTTCACCCGGAATTGCCCTCACCTTGCTGTTTCTATTTTCGGCAGAGAAATACGTTTTTAATTCGAGAATATTCTGGGGAAAGTCCGTGCCGTTACCCGGCCTGTTGCCGCGAAGCGCCATTGCGGTGAACTGGTCGGTGCCTGGTGCGCGGCCAAGTCCAAGATCGATGCGGTTGGGATATAAAGAAGCCAGTGTACCGAATTGTTCGGCGATAATAAGCGGAGTGTGGTTTGGGAGCATTATTCCACCCGAGCCTACGCGTAAGGTTTTTGTTCCGCCCGCTATGTAACCGATCAACACCGAGGTGGCAGAGCTGGCGATACTTTCCATGTTGTGATGCTCCGCGAGCCAATACCGTTTAAACCCCCAGGTTTCCGCGTGGCGGGCCAGGTCGAGACTGTTGTGAAATGTATCTGCAATTGATTTTCCGGCTAAAATGGTGGCCAGATCTAATATAGACCGGGGGATGTCTCTAACATTCTTCTTCATATTTCCTTCGTTCTCTTGAAGAACAAAGTTACCTCTGGAATAGAGTTAACAACGGGCTACGGAATTTTTAACGCTTATTATCAGGTGGTTTTGCGGTCGGGCAACCTTAAAGCAGCGATTATACAAACTAATCCAATGATCAAATAAGCTGATTTGTTTAACAGCGTTGATAGTACAACAATGGTCATAACACTTAAATTTTGTGATTTACTAAATCCTGAAAGTCCAAGGCTTAGTTATGACACAGAAATAAAGGAAGGGAAAATCATAAGAAGGAGGGATGCACTCAGTATCCTGCAAATATTGTAAAGGCAGCAGGGAATTTGTTAATCAAAATCTAAGGTAAACCTCTTATTTCAAAAATCAAAGCATTTGAGTAAAACTGATAGAAAATTTCTACTACCTAAATAGAGTACCGTGGAAGTAGAAAAACATCCGCATCCCTATACCCAGATGATGCTATCCATTCCACTCCTCACGTGCAATACAGGGCCGCTGCTTCCATAGCAATAAGTGTACACCTGCATATTGTTCCATATCAGTTCATAGTCATATATATCTGCGCCAAACACCCCCGTTAACCACCACAATCAGGAGGGTCGCGGTACAAAATAGGCGTGGCTATGTACAAAAGTGATGAAAACCCGCGATGGTTTTGTGAATGCAGTGCGTGAAGTGCGCAGAGGCAGTGCGTTTCACTTCTATTTTGCAGAATAATGAATTCGTTTTGCAGGGAAAGATTGAAAGCTTACTTTTGCAGCCACGATTTTTGAATCAGGGCTAAATTTCGATCAGTTCGGGGCGTAGCGTAGCCCGGTTATCGCGCCTGGTTTGGGACCAGGAGGTCGCAAGTTCGAATCTTGCCGCCCCGACATTGCCCACCTTAGCTTTAGCGAAGGTGGGCTTTTTCATTAAAAGCATTGCCTCCCGGCTAGGGAAGGTCCGCACTTTCCAATCCTTAAGTATTTTTAAATCTTAATTTTGGCCTGTTGTCTGGTCGCGGATCGTTCTTCAGATTCCGCTATGGAGGCCTTCTTTTTGGTATAATTAGCAATGTTGATCAGCAATACACTGAAAAGAATAATGCCCAAACCCGCAACCTGAAAACCCGAAATTTTTTCTCCTGCAAATAATACCCCCAGCAATACTGCCACTACCGGATTTACATATGCATAGGTGCTTACCTGTGTGGCACTGCAAACCTGTAACAGCCATACGTAAGCGCTGAATGCAGCTATCGATCCCATCGTTACGAGAAAACCCACCGACAGCCACCCTTTCACGGTCACATCGGACCAATGAAAATGTAATTCTTCATTCCTTAGCAGCATTAGCGGTATAAACGCAAGACCCGCAAAAAACATCTGCCACGCGGTACTTACGATCGCAGAACCACCATGACTATTATATTTTGTATAAAGCGATCCTCCCGCCCATGCCATCACTCCTATCATCAGCAATGTTAAGCCAACAATTTCAGTGGACGAACCCATGCTTGAAAATGCGTGTTTTATTCGTTCGCCAAATAATAATATTACACCAGCGAAGCCTAATGCTAATCCGCCGACAGTTCTACGGTTGTTTAAATTGATTTTCCATTTTGGTTTGTCCAAAACAATGAACCACAATGGTGTGGATGACACCATTATTGCGGCCATTGCACTTGGCAGTGATTGCTCTACCCATATCACAATTCCATTTCCAACAAACAGCATCAGCAATCCACCAACCGCTGCGGTTTTCATACTTTGTACATCAAATATTTTTTCGCCGCGAAACAAACACCATACAATCATTATCGTGCCGGCAACAATAAACCGGAATGCACCAAGCAGCAGCGCAGGAAATCCATTTTCCAATGCTCTTTGAATAAAAAAATAAGTGGACCCCCAAACAATGTACACTATCGCAAAGGCAATAATGATCATTAACCTCGAGGCTTTTTTAGTTTCGGATTGCTGCATACACTTTATATCCGCGATAATACGGATTGCAAAGTTCCGCATTTCCAATCAATAATAATGGAGGGTGATGTAACAAAGAAGCAGAAATAATTTTATCAGGATAGAGGAAGTACAATTGTAATTGTTGCACCCAAACCAGGTTTGCCTTCAGCATAAATAATTCCGCCATGATTCTGCACGATCTTCTGACACAGCGCCAAACCAATTCCCGTTCCGGCATATTGCTGGCGGGTATTAAGGCGCTGGAAAATTATAAATATTTGTTCAGAATACTGGCGCTCAAATCCTATTCCATTATCGGCAAATGAAATTTCTATATAACTTTTTGCATCACGAAGTATTTTATCATCGCTTTGCGCTTCTTCTCTAGTAAGTATCCGTGAACAGATTTCTATTTTTGGAGATTCCCGCGAAAATTTTATTGCATTGCTGATCAGGTTACCAAACAACTGGTGAATTTGGGGGCTGCTTGCACTGATCAATGGTAAAATGGAGTAACTGATAGCTACCCCTTTTTCTTCAATCAATAGTTCATAATCACTCAACACATCCTGCAGTACCTCATTTAGATCGATCTCTGCATGCGGAGATTTTTCTTCTGAAAGCCTTGAATAATTCAATACATCCTGTATCAGCCGCGACATCCTGTATGCGGCTGTAGTGATTTTTTCAAAATATTTATTGGCATTTTCCTTTTCGTCGAAATGTATTTGAAGGAGGTTGGTATAAGTTAGGATTTTTCGCAACGGTTCCTGTAAATCGTGGCTGGCGATATAAGCAAACTGTTCAAGCTCATTGTTTGATTTTTCAAGTTCCCTGTTTATTTCTACCAGTTCCCTTGTACGATCGTTAACGGTGGTTACTAACAGGTCCTTTGTAACTTTTTCCTCAGTAATATCCAACACAGTTCCTATAAATCTTTCAGGGCGATTATCAGGAGAAAAATATACTTTTCCCTGCGCCTTTATCCATCTTGTTTCATTATCTGAATATCTTAATATCCTGTATTCAATATTGTAATTTCCTTTTCCGCCCGGGATCATGGCCGACTCAATCGCATTTTGCACAAACTTTTCATCTTCGGGGTGTATGAGACTCGAAAAAAGAGAATAGTCTACCTCAAGGCCATCAGGAAATTCATACATTTTTCTGCATTCTGCCGACCAATTCAGTGCTCCTGAAACGCAATCATATTCCCAGGTGCCTAATCTTGTCGATTCCATCGCCATGCGGAAGCGTTCCTCTCCTTCACGGATCATTCTTTCATATACTTTTTGCTCCGTTATGTCACGGGCAATTTTTGATGCACCAACAATTTTTCCGCTCTTATCTTTTATTGGGGAGATGGTAAGGGAGATGTCAATCAGGTTGTTAAATTTTCCAATCCTTTTTGTTTCGAAATGTTCTACCCGTTCACCGCGCTGTAGTTTTCTTAATATTTCGGGCTCTTCATTCTGGCGGTCATGCGGAATGATCTTGCTGATGGAAGTGCCGATCATTTCCTGGGCTACATAGCCAAAAATTCTTTCTGCCGCTGCGTTCCAACTGGTAATTATTCCGTCGAGTGTTTTACTGATGATCGCATCATCGGAACCCTGCACAATTGCTGCAAGAATGGTGGTTTCATCGAATGGTGAAATTCCGGGTAGCATCTCAGATTTCAGGTTGGTAGAATTGTTCTGTTTTTCATCTGGGCTATCCATCATCGGAAGAAATTTGAACCTTTAATTCCAAAACAAGTTAGCACAATTTGAAAACAAGCAACAAGGATGAGAGCGGAGGTTTCTAAAACAAAAAGGGGCCAGGATAAAAATCCAGCCCCGTGTGTGTTTTACTTATCTTAATATCTTATCAAAAACCATAGTACTCTTTTCAACAGCCATGCCGTTAAATAAGTAACTGATAACCAGAGGATTTTGAATGTATAAATATCAGGCTACGTTTCAACGTGGGAATAGAATTTTTTTTGTGGGAAGCACGAAGGATATTTATGTATGGCCCAGGCAGATTCTATCGCTCAACGTACTGTGTACCCGATACTATTTACCATCAGTATTACGCACCTCCTTAACGACATGATGCAGTCGGTGATTCCTGCAGTGTATCCATTAATTAAAGAAAATTTTCACCTGAACTTTACCCAGATCGGTTTGATCACCCTCACCTTCCAACTTACGGCATCATTGCTACAGCCGGTAGTGGGTTCATACACCGACCGTTCCCCTCGACCCTATTCACTCGCCATAGGAATGGGGTTCACGCTCATCGGTCTGATTTTCCTGGCCTATTCATTCAATTTTACCACGATACTATTATCTGTTGCCTGTATCGGGATTGGCTCATCTGTTTTTCATCCTGAATCTTCTAGAGTGGCACACCTCGCATCAGGCGGACAACGCGGACTGGCGCAATCCATTTTTCAATTGGGAGGCAACGCCGGCTCTGCGCTCGGGCCGCTGCTCGCCGCAATTATCGTGGTCCCGTACGGGCAAACAAAGATCATTTGGTTTGCCCTTGCGGCTATCATCGCTATTATTTTATTAACGAAGGTGGGCAACTGGTACAAGGGTCACCTCGAATGGAAATTAAAAAACAAATCACTCACCATCGAGGCAAAACCAATTTTCAAAAGATCAGTGATCATCAAGTCATTGGCGATTTTACTGATACTGATGTTCTCGAAATTCTTTTACATGGCTTCCATGGGAAGCTATTATACTTTCTTTTTGATAGACAAATTCAAACTTCCCGTACAGCAGTCGCAAGTGTATTTATTCATATTTCTTGCTGCTGTAGCTGCTGGAACATTTATAGGCGGTCCAATGGGAGACAGGTTTGGAAGAAAATATATTATCTGGGTTTCCATTCTTGGCGCTGCACCGTTTACGCTGATGCTCCCTTACGCCAATTTATTCTGGACGGCGGTATTATCGGTGATCATCGGTGTGATCATTGCCTCTGCCTTTTCGGCCATACTGGTTTATGCTACGGAACTTATCCCCGGCAAAGTGGGAATGATCGCTGGATTGTTTTTTGGTTTGGCATTTGGCATGGGCGGACTGGGTTCTGCATTACTCGGAAAACTGGCAGACATGACGAGCATTGCATACGTGTTCAGAGTGTGCGCCTTTTTACCTTTGCTTGGAGTGATCACCGGCTTTCTTCCGGCAGTAGAGCGAAAAAAATAGGTCATTATTTCTTTGGTAATTTTGCGCACACAAGGTCATAAGAATTTTTTGTCCACTCCTGTATTAATTTATTACTGATAGAATTATCCATTAATACAGTGTTCCAGTGGGCCTTGTTCATGTGATACCCGGGCAATACTGCGCTAAACCTTTCGCGCAATTCAACGGCTTCTTCAGGATCGCACTTGAGGTTTATACTTTCGAAAGAATTTAGATTTGTGAGCGCAAACATTTTCCCTTTCACCTTATATACCAAAGTGTCAGGTCCAAAGGGTAATTCTTCTGATACGTCTTCGAACGACAAACACAGTGTTCTGAATTGTTCTATGTGCATGTAAATTTTCTAAAAAAATAATTTATATGATGGGCGTATTTTCATCGGTTGTATATTGCTGTTCCAATTACCCTCCTTTTCCAAAAGCAACATAAATTTATTAAACATGAAATTAAGATTTGTATTATTATCCGTTTTGTTATTGACCATGTTTATTATGGCCGTCCCTTTTACCGGAAGATGCCTACCACCCGAAAAAGAATATTACGAAATAAGAGTTTATGAACTTGCGAATAAGGATCAGGAAACAAAACTCGATACCTATTTCAAAGATGCGCTGTTACCAGGGCTTCACCGTTTGGGGATTTCCAAAATCGGTGTATTCAAGCACAGGGAAAATGACAGTGCCTCCATGTCGAAAGTGTTTTTACTTATTCCATATAAATCGCTTCAGCAATTTGAAACATCGGCAAAAAAACTGGAAGATGATAAAGCGTATCAAAGTGCAGGCGCAGAATATCTAAACGCACCTTTTGATAATCCTCCTTACCAACGCCTTCAAAAAACCTTATCAAGGGCATTATGGCTGTCAAC
>JBDTMM010000114.1:0-7177 GCA_039934275.1 Flavitalea sp.
AACCCACGGCCCCGAATCCGTTGGTTTCTACCTCTCCGGGCAGATGACCACCGATCCGCCAACCCAAACATCTTCACCAATAGTAATTGGTTTTGCAAATTCAAGTCCGGACGACCTTTCAATATGATCCGGTGGATGCGTTGCGGTGTAAATCTGAACATTCGGTCCAAATAAAGTTCTGCTTCCAATGGTCACTGGCATAACATCGAGTATTACACAATTAAAATTGAAGAAAACTTTTTCTCCGAGGTACAGGTTATATCCATAATCGCAATAAAACGGTGGCTGCAGCCAGAGATCCTTTCCGGCATTTGGCATCATCGCCTTTAGTATCCTGCTTCTTTCTGCCGGTTCATCTTCACGTGAATCGTTCAGTGCCCTGATAAGTAATCGTACCTTTGTTCTTTCATTTGAAAGCTGTGGATCAAGAGTATCATACAATTCACCACCGAGCATTTTTTCTTTTTCTGTTTTCATACTAAAATTGTTTATTCAGGGTTGTAGATAGAAATATTGAAGTACTCATGAAAGGTAAGTAGTACTGTGTAGTGTACCTCCTGAAAACCTGTAATTAATAAGTTTTTGTTTTCCTGTTAGTACAATTCATCCGGTCATACATTATATTAATATTATGTCAACCTCCCCAAGGATAAACGATTCGCTAACGGACCTTCCAAATTCCCAGTTGCTGGACATGATAATCAATATGCAGGCGATTTTGAATCACTCCACGGAATGTTACGTACTTGTAAGTCTCGATGGCACCATGCGCATGATCAATCCAAGTGCTAAGCGAATGATATTTTCCAATGTGGGAAGTATTTCACAGGAAGGACAGAATTTTTTTGATTACCTCGAAACCGAACGCAGGCAGCTTTTCCTTGGATTTATTGATGAGGTTGCTAAGGGAAACAGCATTTCTTATACCCGCGAGATCATACAAACGGATAGAACACCAACCTGGATTGAATTTTTACTATCACCGGTGGTGGAAAAGGGAGAGATAACGGCCGCGTGTATACGCGCCAGGGATGTAACTTCCGTGCGACGGGAAGTGATGCTGCAGGATGCGCTGAACATGGAAAAAGATGAAAAAAAACAACAGCTTGCCAAAGCCGCCATACAGGCGCAGGAACAACAGCGTGCAGAAACGGGCAAGGAGCTGCACGATAATATCAACCAGATGCTCGCCAGCGTAAGGGTGTTGCTTCAATATAGTTTAACGCATGAGGCAGAAAGAAAAAAGAACATCGAGAAAAGTATTGGGGTACTGGACGATTGTACAGAAGAAATTAGGCAATTGTCAAAACGTTTGGTGCCGCCGAGCCTCGGCGATTTGGGATTGAAGGCGGCTATTACCGATCTTTTTCAAACGGTTGCTATGAGTGGAATTAAGGTACAGGCGAGTGGTTTATCAAAAATAAATGAGAGGGCTTTATCGGCGGAATTAAAACTTACGCTATACAGGATCTTGCAGGAACAGGTGAGTAACATTCTCAAGCATGCGCAGGCATCATTGGTTGTCCTGGGTATGAAAAAAAAGGGTAAGCAGTTGATCGTGGAGCTCACGGATAACGGTAAGGGCTTCGACGTGCAGGGACATAGGAAGGGGATTGGACTGCATAATATCTTTAACCGCGCTGCGGTGTACCAGGCGCAAGTCGATCTTCAATCAGTAATTGGAAATGGTACTTCGATGCGGGTTACTTTTGACGTGAATGATTAATGCGGGTTCAATACATACCTGAAATTATCAATTCTGTCCAAATTTCCTGCTATCGCAACAACTATAGTTCCATGGGTTCAAATCGCGCGGTAAAATGTCTTAGGGTTGGGGATTCGTAATTTATTTTTAATCCGCGAATATTTTGCCTGCTTTGGTAAACTTCTAGTATGGTTTCGGCCACATAATCGATATGACTTTGTGTGTACACTCTTCGCGGAACCGCGAGGCGTACAAGTTCCATGGTTGCAGGAATTAGTTTTCCCTGATCATCATATTTTCCAAACATTACAGAGCCAATCTCTACACTACGGATGCCTCCCTGTAAATACATCGCCGCGCAAAGCGCCTGACCAGGATATTGTTCAGCGGGGAGGTGTGGCAGGAAGGATTTCGCATCGAGGTATAATGCGTGACCACCGGTTGGTTTAAGAAAAGGCACTCCGCCGGATTGCAGCTTCTCACCAAGGTATTCGATACTGCGGATGCGGTATTCGAGATAATCGGTTTGCATCACTTCTTTCAGCCCGATGGCGATCGCTTCAAGGTCGCGGCCCGCGAGTCCACCGTATGTTGGAAATCCTTCGGTAAGGATCAGCAAGTTTCGCGCAGATTGTGCGAGTTGTTCACTGTGAAGTGCAAGAAACCCACCTATATTGGCGAAGCCATCTTTTTTTGCACTCATCGTACATCCATCGGCGTGAGTAAACATTTCCATTGCAATTTGTTCAATGGTATGATGATTAAATTCAGGTTCGTCCCGTTTAATAAAAAATGCATTTTCCGCAAAGCGGCAGGCGTCTATAAAAAAGGGTATCGAATATTCGCGGCAGACCTTCGCCGCTTCGCGGATATTGTCCATGCTTACTGGTTGTCCACCCCCGGAATTATTGGTGACGGTGATCAGCACCATCGAAATATTTTCTTTCCCATTTTCGGTTATGCATTGACGCAAGCGGGAGATATCTATATTTCCTTTGAACTTTGCGGCTAAATGTATATCGCGACTTTGTGGTGAAGGGAGGTCGATTCCTGTTGCGCCTGAGAATTCGATATTTGCGCGGGTGGTATCGAAAAGAGTATTACTCAGCACAAATTTTCCTTTTCCACCCATTATGGAAAATAGAATTTTTTCGGCCGCCCTGCCCTGGTGCACGGGGATGATAAAAGGCATGGCGGTAAGGTTCTGCACTACATTTTCGAAGCGATAAAAACTTTCGCTGCCGGCGTAGCTTTCGTCGCCCTGCATGATGCCCGCCCATTGGTTTGCGCTCATTGCGCTGGTGCCGCTGTCGGTCAGCAGGTCTATGATCACGTCTCGTGCGCGTAATAGAAATGGATTGTAGTGTGCGGCCTTTAACCAGATTTCTCTTTCTTTTTTGGTGGAAAAATGGATTGGTTCAACGGATTTTATCCGGAACGGTTCTATAACAGTGGGCATAGAAAAGATTAAATAGGTATGTGGAAAATTAAAATTCAGCAATTAAATATTCATACGCGGAGTTGCATTCAGGAGGGACGGCTGATGATATTTTTCCAAATGTTGAGCAGGTGGTGCGGTATTTAATGGTAAGGTAATATTAATTTCTATTTTTGCCATTCACACTGTAAATCTATGAGCTGGATATTATTAATAATCGCGGGTTTGTTTGAAGTGGCATTTGCTACCTGCCTGGGTAAAGCAAAAGAGGCAACAGGAAGTGGGGTCTATTTTTGGTATGGAGCGTTTTTTATTACCCTTGCGGTGAGCATGACATTATTGGTAAAGGCCACCCAGGCATTGCCCATTGGAACGGCTTACGCGGTGTGGACGGGTATCGGAGCGGTGGGGACTGCCCTTGTTGGCATTTTTGTGTTTAAGGATCCTGCGGATTTCTGGAGGTTGTTTTTCATGATTACTTTAATTGGTTCGGTTTTGGGGCTGAAGGTAGTTTCGCATTAATGAGAAACCCTACTGTTTTTACCAATAATACTGCAAATGTGAAAAGCAGGCGTTTATTCTGCGCATAAATCCTTTGGGCTTTTCGTATTTCAACAGTAAATCCGTCTCCATGAGAAACATTCGCAATTTGTCGCGCATCAAATCCATTATTCGCCACTCAGGTATTACCGTAAAAAACGCACCTTCCATGGATCATCCTATACCGGTTGCTGTTTTTTACCTTAATAAATCCGACGGAACGGTTGGTGGGTTTTGGCCCAAAGGAAACCGGGAAACAGCCCTTTCCTCATTTTATAGTCGCGGTTCCCGGATTGTAAAATGGACTTTCGGTGTATACAGTCTTTGTTTGGCGCTGGGTCTTGAAAGGCTTCTCGCAGATGGCAAACTTGTATTATACACCGATCTTCCTACTGCTACTTATTTACAGCATCAATGGCGGAATTAAGCCTGGTGTAGCCTTCGCTGATAAGCGATAAGTGTACACACGCACCTTAGCTCCAACTGTATAGCGACACCCTTCCATTTAGTCAATCTGTGAATTATACAAGAATCCTGAATTAATATATTATTATTTAGCTGACAATTGAATCTAACTTTGTGCTTTGACTGATGATCAACAAAATGTAGATGCAAAAAAATATAAAAAGGCTAATGATAATCGTAATAACCATAGTTGGATTTTTTCTATTAATCCTAATTATCGGCAAAATAAATTTGTATATAAAATTCGGCAAAGAAGTAAAGGACCTTTTTGCCCAGTCAAAAAATATATCTGACCAGTTTTTTCATAAAGCCCAACTTGACAGCTTGCCAGAACCTGTTCAACGGTATTTCAAGCACATTTTAAAAGAAGGGCAACCCTACATAAGTTATGCAAGAATTAAACACGATGGACAATTTAAGACAGACCTTGACAAACCTTGGATTAGCATAACAGGAGAACAATATGCAACAACTGAGATACCAGGCTTTATTTGGAAAGGAACAACGTCAATGTTTGTTGCCCGGGATATGTATATTTCAGGCAAAGGCAGACTAATTGCCACTCTTTTTTCAGTGTATAATATTGCGGATGCAAAAGGAGAAAAATATAATGAAGGAGAAATACTTCGTTGGCTTGGAGAGAGTGTTTTATATCCGACAAATTTTTTACCCAACGATAGGCTACAATGGTTGCCAATTGACTCAAGAACAGCAAAACTTACTTTTAATTACAAGGCACTTTCTTTGTTTTTCAAAATTACATTTAATGAAATTGGAGAGATAACCGAGATGGAGACAAAGCGTTATATGGGTGAAAACAATTTAGAAACTTGGGTTATCAAAGCAACAAATTACAAGGAATTAAATAATGTATTTATACCGACAGCCTTTGATGTTTTATGGCGATTAGACAAAGGTGATTTCAGCTATGCAAAATTTAATGTGACAGAGGTGGAATACGATAAACCCGAAAAATTCTAACTACCTAATGTAAATAGTTTGACGCAGATAACAATTAGAGAGGGACATCTTGGTGACTTGCTTGAATTGCAACAACTTTTTGTGTACACCATATCAAATGTTTGTCAAACTGACTATGACAATAAGCAAATCATTGCGTGGATTGCTACCATTGAAAACTACCAGCGTTGGCAAGATATTTTGAAAAATCAATTTGTATTAGTTGCACAAGACAAAGAAAGCATAACAGGCTTTTGTTCTCTTGACAACGGAAATTACATTGATCTTTTGTATGTTCATAAAGACTACCAACGACAAGGAATTGCTCATAGACTTTATGATGACATTGAAAAATTTAACTCCTGATAATACCGTCTGGGAAATGGGATATATTATTGACTTTTTTTTCACCACTCCTCATTTTCTTTTTCACAATAATAAACTATTGTAAATTTAAGAAATAAATGTTAACACTAGCCAAGTATAATTTATTAAGAAAAAATTTAAAGAAAAAGATATTATAGAAATGGTCAAGCGCAGTTTAAGCTAAAACTACTGAGGCTATAGGGCTCAATATATAGAGCTTTTAAGTTTTTACAAGATTTTAATTTATTTAAAAGAAACTGCCGCAAAATACCGATCTACCCAAAATACTTTTTATAGTTAAACATGAAAATGATTACGTTGAAAGCCCTGCAGCACAGGCAACAGGAATGTATTGGAATATTTTTTGAAAAAGATGGGCCTTTACAATCATTGATACAAAAAGAGGCGCATGCAAAGTTTAGTAAAACAAATGCGTGCTGGTACCTGCCATTATTAGAAAATAATTATGACAAGCTGGTAAAAATATTAAAAGCTAAAGCCGTATTAAATACGGATGAGCTGAAGCAATATCTTTTAGATAGGAAAAAAGGAATAGCAATAGCCACTAACATTGCCGCACCAATCCCTGTAAAGGGAGAAAATAAAAATAGTGAAGCCCCGGTGAAGATAAAGGCGCAAAGTGTAGTACATAAATTATGTGAGGAAAATGAAGAGGCACTGGCGAAATTTAAACAAATGTTGATCTTAAAAAGCTACAGCCCCTCTACCATACGTACCTATACCAATGAGTTTAGCCAGTTTTTAAATACGATAAAAAAACAGCCTGCCAGTGCATTTACATCTGCTCGGATAAAAGATTACATGCAGTACTGCCTTACAAAACTAAAGTTGAGCGAAAATACTTTGCACTCAAAAATAAATGCGTTGAAATTTTATTATGAGCAGGTACTTGGAAATGAGAAAATATTTTGGGAAGTACCCAGGCCAAAGAAGCAGCTTATTCTGCCGAAAGTGATAAGCAAAGAGCGCATAGCCGACCTTATAAACGCCATTGAAAATGTAAAGCATAAAACAATCATTATGCTTACGTATGCCTGCGGCCTAAGGGTTAGCGAAGTAGTATCTTTAAAAGTGAAACATATAGATGGGCAGCGGCGAACCATTTTCATTGAAAGAGCCAAGGGTAAAAAAGACAGGGTGCTGAGCCTGAACCCAAATATGCTGATAATGCTACGGGAATACTACAAAAAATACCAGCCCAAAGAATATTTATTTGAAGGCCAGTTTGAAAATGAACATTTAAGTGAAAGAAGCATGCAGCAGGTAATACAAAAAGCAAAACAAAAAGCCGGTATAATACAGGATGGGAGTATGCACATGCTGCGCCATAGCTTTGCAACACATTTACTAGATAAGGGTATAGATGTAGTGTTTATTCAAAAACTACTGGGGCATAGTAATATAAAAACAACCCTACGCTACCTTCATGTAACTAATAAAGACCTTGTACATATATTAAGCCCGTTGGAAGATATAGAAGCATTGTTACAGAAGTAGTATAGTTGTATTGCCGCAACTATATTATTTTCAATATGTGCTTCGCAAAAGTGGGTTAACTGATTGATAATGAATAAAACAATTTTTTCTTGAAAGGGAAAATGTATGTTCATATATTCGGCAATACAAACGTTAGCGGCAACCCAGACACAGCATTATGAGCTATCAGCTTAAAGACTTTCATA
>JBDTMM010000115.1:0-7093 GCA_039934275.1 Flavitalea sp.
TTAACATAGCTTCTAATCAGAGCCTTAACCAAAAAGTCCCGGTGTTTCCACATCGGGGCTTTGCTTTTAGTGACCTTTGCGATACTATTCTCCGCAATTAGGGTATCGCAAAGCACGCAGAGGTTTCGCAGAGGGAGCAGAAGAAGATTATTGGCAATCGGTACATACACCTGTAACAATCATTTGCCTTTCGAATGGCTTAAAACCACGCGGTAATTTTACTTCAGGGATAACCACCGATTCGAGGCAAATTGTTTTGCTGCACTCACTACATAAAAAGTGAACGTGATTGTCGTGGTGATGGCCCTCGGTGCAGTCATTTTTACACACTGCATATCTTATTGAATTATCAACGGATGGTATAGTATGGATGATTCCTTTTTCCATGAATGATTGTAGCGTTCGATAAACGGTAACACGGTCAATCTTTTCGGCGGCATATTTTTCAATGTCCGCATGCGCAAGAGCACCATCGCTGGAAAGGAACATTTCAAGAATGGTTTTTCTGCTGCCGGTTACACTCAGCTGATTTTTTTTCAGGATGTCATTTACCTGTTCTTTATTTGTAGGAGAATGATTCATGACTTTTAGGTTCATTTACTAAACAGATTGTTTGAGAACCTCGAATCTGTCGCGGGCTCCTTTAACAACACGGCTATATCTTCTTCCAGTTCCTTCAGTTCATTTTTTTTCAATCCGTCATATATCTTCTTTCTCACTTTTCCATTTTTATCAACAAGCGCAAAAAATTGTGTGTGAAGGAACTGCTCGCTTATGTTCTTCATATTATTTTTCGGATCATCTAACATGTAACTCACTCTTGCGGTGTTATACAAACTTTCCTTGGAACCGGTAAGAAATTCCCATTTGTTGCCGTTTACCTTTAATGAATCGGAATAATGCTTTAGTCTTTCCACATTATCGTTTTCGGGATCGCAGGTATGTGAGAGGATCATGAAGTTGGGCTCGAAGCTGTACTTGTTATAAATGTCCATCATATTGGTATTTAAAATGGGGCAGATGCTGGTACAGGTAGTAAAGAAATATTCGGCTACATACACTTTCCCTTCCACCTCGCGTTCGGTGATGGTTTTGCCATCCTGGTTCGTAAATGAAAATGGTTGTACCGTGCTTAGTACCTTAAACTGCCTCACTCCATAACCCGGTATCACCGCCTTCAGCACAAAGTGAAAGCTAACCACCAACACTACGAAGAACACCAGGTAGAATATTTTTTTCCGCTTCATGGGTGCAAGTTACGAACCGAACAATGATCCATTTGCAACTTTGTTGCATTAAATATAAGCAGCTACCTTTGCCGTATGAAGACCCGGATTAATTGGGATGCGCTTGGAATTGTTACATCCGTGGCATGTGCCATTCATTGCGCCATTCTTCCACTTATATTAACCAGTTTGCCGCTATTCGGCATGAACATCGTTGATAATGTTGGTTTTGAATACTTCATGATATTCCTGGCCTTTGCAATAGGCTCCTACTCCCTGTCGCACGGATACCGCAAACACCATCACAGTCCCACACCCCTGTTAATTTTCAGCGCGGGAATGATGCTCCTCCTTGCCAAACAGTTATGGCACAACTACCAGTATTGGATACTTCCCTTTGCGGTGATACTCATCATCTATTCCCACCTAATAAATTACAGGTCGTGCAGGGTTCACAACCACGCCCACCACGACGACTGTGACCATTAAGGTTTTGCAAAAACAGGGTGTTTTCCCTCTCATTTGTTATTTTTGTGGTTAAATTGTGAGTTATGATCAAAACAGGCAATCCCGTTATCAGCATATACACTGAAATGACCCCTAACCCGGAAACAATGAAGTTTGTTGCCAATAAATTATTGTACCCTGGAAAGAGTCTTGACCTCCCGGATATTGAAAGCGCAAAAGTTTCTCCACTTGCTACAGAACTATTTGGATTTCCATTTATAAAGGCAGTATTTATTGCCAGCAACTTCGTTACGCTTACAAAAACAAACGAAACAGAATGGAGTGATGTCATTCCTTCTATCCGCCAGTTTCTGAAAGATTATCTTGAAGACAACAGGGCAGTGATTAATGAAGAAGATGTGGCTTTAATGAAGAAAGAAAGTAGCAATACCGTGAGTGCCGATGATGATGATGTGGTAAAAAGAATCAAGGAGCTACTTGAAAACTATGTTAAACCAGCCGTTGAAATGGATGGCGGGGCAATACAGTTTAAAAGTTATGATGAAGGTGTAGTGAATCTGATGCTGCAAGGCTCCTGCTCAGGGTGTCCCTCATCAATGATCACCCTTAAGGCCGGTATCGAAGGAATGATGAAACGCATGATCCCCGAAGTAAAGGAAGTAGTTGCTGAAGCAGAATGATAAATACCACCTGGTATGAAGTTCTTGCAGTAATTACCGGCATTGCCAGCGTCTGGTATAGCAAAAATGCAAACATTCTTGTTTATCCCGTTGGTTTAATCAGCACCATTATTTATGTTTATTTAAGTATCAGCGGCCACCTTATTGGTGAAGCCTCCGTGAATTTTTATTATTCCGTAATGAGTATTTACGGATGGATATTATGGAGTAGAAAAAATTCACAGCAATACCTTATAGTGAATATATCCTGGTCTACGCGGAAAGAATGGGTGCAGCAATTTTTATTTTTCCTCTTCTTCTATATTGTCATATTTATTTGTCTTACTTATTTAAAGCAACAATTTTACCCCGGCGCCCTCCCCGCAGCTGATGCCTTTGCCTCTGCAACTGCATTCACAGGTATGTGGCTGATGGCGAAAAAGAAAATAGAAAGCTGGTATTGGTGGATAGCCACGAACATTGCTTCTGTACCGTTGTATTTTGTAAAGGGTTATTCATTTACAAGTTTTTATTATTCTGTATTATTGGTGCTTGCCTTTCTTGGACTGTTTGAATGGAAAAGGAAAGTAAAAGGTCAGCCATGAAAAAAATTGTGATCATTGGACCGGAATCGACAGGCAAAAGCACACTTTGCGAACAACTCGCCACTCACTATAAAACCTTGTGGGTACCCGAATATGCCAGGGAATATTTATTAAAAGAAGGAAAAAAATACACGTACGATGATTTATTGGTCATCGCAAAAAAACAATTGCAGGCAGAAGATGAATACGCTGCAAAAACAAAAGAAGATTTTCTTTTTATCGATACGAATATGTATGTGATGAAGGTGTGGTGCGAATTTGTTTTTGGCAGGTGTCATCATTGGATCCTCGACAGAATTGCCGAAAGAACATATGATTATTACCTTTTGTGCAACGCCGATCTGCCCTGGGTAAAAGATGAATTACGGGAATATCCTGACCTTATATCGCGATTGAAATTGTTTCATCTCTATAAAGACATAGTAGTTAACCAACCCGTTCCCTGGAAAATTATAAGTGGGGATTATGACCAACGTCTTGCATCCGCAATCAGTGCAATAGATCTATTGTAAAAACTTCTGCATATTCGCATCATTTTGCAAATTGTTCATCTGCCTCAACACCCTGAACTGGTTTACATACACATAATTCGATAGTGGCACTACAGTAAGTGTTTTCGGATTCGGCAGGCATGCCGCTACCATGGCCGCCTCTCTTCTTACCATCTTTTTTGCAGGTTTATTAAAATAAGCCTGCGACGCCGCTTCAATACCGAATATTCCTTTACCTGTTTCAATAACGTTCATGTACACTTCCAGTATTCGCTTCTTCCCCCATACTAGTTCGATCATAAACGTGAAATAACTCTCAATTGCTTTCCTTAACCAGCTTCTTCCCTGCCACAAAAAAACATTTTTCGCAACCTGCTGGCTTATTGTTGAGGCGCCCCTCACTTTCGTATTTTGTTTTTTGTTGTAGTCCATTGCTTTGCCAATGCTCTTCCAGTCGAAGCCGTTGTGATCTGGAAAGTTCTGATCTTCTGCAGAAATGAATGCGAGCCTCGCATATGGCGAAATATCGCTCATATCCATATAATCGCGCTTTAAGCCGTATCCTTGAAAAACACTTCCCAATTGTGTGAGCGTAATTGGAGGATTGACCCATTTCAACAGTAATATGTATACGAAATGTAAAAGGAAGAGCACTATTAAAACTCTTTTTACTTTGCGCCATAACCTGGGTACAAGTCCTTTGGTCTTTATCGCCATGCGGTGTGCTGTCTTGTTTGCAAGGTAAGAAAATCTAATGCGCGAGTAATATCGTTCCAATCAACAACGCTATTCCAAATCCAATAAGTATTGTTCCTGAAAGTTTATTTATAAGTGAAATATTATGCAGGGTTAATCGCTTTCGCAATTTGCCTGCCATAAATACTTTCATTATATCTGCAACCATATTTAATAACAAACAGATTGAAAAAATAAGAATGCGCTGATCCAGCGAGTATTTTGACGCAAATGCAGTTGCCGTACCCAGCCAGAAAAGAAACACATTGGGGTTAAGGGTATTTATAAAGAATCCTGATGAAAATATCCTCGCCATCTGCGCCTTTGAAAATTTCAGCAACCCGCCCTCGGGATTCTGAAGGGTTATCTTTTTAAAGAACACGTAAAACACTCCCATGATGATCAGGAACACACTACCTGTAATACCGAGCAATCGCCGGTACATCATTAAATGGGTGACCCACTCCGAAAATACATTACTGATGGTGATAAGAAAGATGTCGCTGAGCCAAACGCCGGCGATGAAACTGAACCCGCCTTCCCTGCCATTATTGAGGCTCTGCTTTATAATAGTGAATATCACCGGGCCTACGGAGATCACAAGTATGAGACCCAAAGTCAATCCGCTTATGATGGCTTGCCACATGCCTGCAAATGTACCGATTTGTGTTGCTGAACTTTCTATTCGAGGAACTTGATCCAGTCTTCATAAAGCTTCCCTTTCATCACCCTCGGAAACTTATGTTGGCCTCCAACCTTTCCCTTCTGATGCATGAACTCCATGAATTTTGACTCAGGGAGTATATCGAGGTAAACATCTTTTAATGCGCTTCTTCGTTCTACCGCATAATCATCGTTGAGCTCTACAAGGTGCTGATCAATTTTTTTTCGCAAAATGTCCGGGTCAACATCATCATTACACGCCACCCACCACTTGTGCGCAAAAAATAATCCGTGTGGCACACCCGCTACTGTAAATTCGGGTATACATACATTTAACTCTGAACCCGCAAGCTGCACGGCCTTGTTCATATTATCCACACTCAGGTGTTCACCAACAAGGCTAAGAAAATGTTTTGTTCTTCCGGTGATGATTATTTCGCTTCTTTTTTTATCAACAAACTTAACGGTGTCGCCGATAAGATATCTCCACGCACCCGCCGAAGTGCTTATCAAAAGTGCATATACCATACCCTCCTCAACTTCACCTATCGTTAATGTTTCTGCATTGGGTTTTAAATTTCCTTCCGCATCGAAATTGTTATCGTTGAACGGAACAAATTCAAAAAAGATGTGCTCATTTAATGCAAGCCGCATTCCCTTTGCATTCTGCCTGTCCTGATAGGCTATAAACCCTTCCGAGGCAAGGTAGGTTTCAATATAAGTGAGTGGTTTGCTGATTAGCTTTTCAAATCCTTTTTTATAGGGTTCAAAGGAAACACCGCCGTGTACAAAAAAGGAAAGGTTTGGCCAGATGTCGTGGATGGAAGAGAGATGGTATCGTTCAACAATTTTCTCCATGCACATTTGTATCCACGCGGGCACGCCCACTACAAAACTGATGTCCCAGTTCGGCGCCTCTTCAACAATAGCATCGATCTTATGGTTCCAGTCTTTTGTTTTTGCTATTTTCTTTCCCGGTTTATAAAAGGGAGAAAACCAAAAGGGAGCTTTTTTTGCAGTGATGCCGCTTAGGTCGCCAGAATAATAACCCGGACCCTTTTCAAGGTCGGTACTGCCACCAAGCATCAGCCATCCCTTACCAATACTTCTAACCGGGATATCATGATACGTGCGCAGGCTGATCAATTGTTTAATCATGATCATCCTGTTGCCGCGCATCAGGTCATTGGTAATGGGAAGATATTTGCTCGCTGCTTCGGATGTTCCGGAACTCAGCGCGAAGTATTTTATTTTTCCGGGCCAGCATACGTCAGGTTTTCCCTCGAGTGTACGGTGCCACCAGTCTTTATAAATTTTATTGTAATCGAATAATGTAACCCGGCGTTGAAAGGTTTCAATTCGGTTTTTACTCAATAATATTTCATCAAAATGAAAAGCCTGACCAAATTCAGTGAACCTTGCTTTCGTAAGCAGTTTTCTTAAGACCCGTAACTGCTGCCTTTCGGGAGATTTACCAGGCAATCGTAAAGCCTTTGCAATTGTAGGCGGCAATGAAATATCAAATAGAGCCATTCGTACTTCAGGCCGTTTAAGCGGCAACACCAAAATTACGGTATTGAAGGGAAACTATTCATATATTGATGCATGATCCTGTCGGTGATTATTATAAATTATAATGTTAAGTATTTCCTTGAAAAATGCCTCCAGACTGTATTGCAGGCTTCTTCACATATCAACGCCGAAGTAATTGTAGTCGATAATGCCTCATCCGACGACAGTATCACCTATCTCCAGCCGAAGTTTCCATCAATCACATTTATAGCCAATAAAATTAACACCGGATTTTCCAAAGCAAATAATCAGGCACTCGCAATAGCCAGTGGCAAATACATACTCTTTTTAAATCCCGATACACTGATTCCGGATGACTGTTTTTCAAAATGTATTGCGTTCATGGAAAGTTGCCCGGAAGCAGGTGCCCTTGGTGTGCACATGGTCAATGGCGAAGGGATTTTTCTTAAGGAATCAAAAAGAGGATTCCCTTCACCATCTGTTTCATTCTGGAAAATGACGGGCATAACGTCAATGTATAGTCGTTCAAAATATTTTGCAAAATATTACGTTGGCCATTTACCTGAAAATAAAACAAACCAGGTCGATGTACTTTCAGGCGCCTTTATGTTTGTAAAAAAAGAGGTGCTTAATAAAACCGGGGGCTTCGATGAACAATTTTTCATGTATGCAGAAGACATCGACCTTAGTTACCGAATCATAAAAGCAGGTTT